>JARROY010000104.1:1943-12080 GCA_037383445.1 Anaerolineales bacterium
ATGCGGTTCATCTAAAAACCAAGAATTATCTGATAATCTGCAAGATAGCTCTTTCCAAATTGAAGATACTACTGTAAGTGCATCGGGAACAGTCATCCCCGCCAAATGGGCAAATGCCGCCTTTTTCGTTGGCGGGAAGGACCTTGAGATATTAGTGGCTGATGGGCAAAAGGTACGCCAGGATCAACCCTTAGCGAGGGTCAATCAGCGTATAGCACAGAACGCAATAAAAAGTGCTGAAGCTCAACTGGAAAATGCAAATGCATCTTTAGAACAAGCTGAGGAATCAATATTTGCTAATGAGCAAGAAATTGAAGCTGCCCGTGCTGCGGTAAAAATTGCAGAAGCAGGGTTGGAACAAGCCCAGTTGAACTGGTTGAACACCCGTATCTTTTCCCCCATCGCTGGAACGATCATTGACATTTTTGCTAATCCTGGTGAAGTTGTCAGCCCCGGTGCACCGATCTTTTTGATTGCAGATCTAACTACCCTGCAAATTCAAACCAGCGATTTGAACGAAGTGGATGTTGCCAAGATCGAAATTGGAAGTTCCGCAGAAGTTGTCTTTGATGCCTTGCCAGACACCAAAGTAAATGGAAAGGTTGTCGATATTTCTCTTCGTAATGAGCAAGTGGCTGGGGTGTATTACAAAGTCACGATTGAACTGGAAGATATTCCCGATGGGCTGTTGTGGGGGATGAGCGCTTTTGTTAAAATAGAGACGGATGGATAATTGCTCGTAGTGAATTTTCTATTCATAGTGAACAGCCTCAAGAATTTTTATATTGGCTGCTCTCCGAGAAGGAAAGATCGCCGCAATCAATGAGATGATGATTGCTCCAACAAAACTAATTAATAGTCCCTCAAATGGCAGTACAAATGTAAGTCGGTAGCCCGACATTGTGTTCATGCCGATAAAAATGATTCTTGCCAGGATTGTCCCGGTAAACAATCCTAAGAGCCCTCCAAGCACTCCCATCAGCGTAGCTTCCGCCAACACCATCCGGATGACTTGAGTTCGGGTCATCCCAATCGCCCGCAGCATACCGATTTCCTGGGTTCGCTCGATGACGCTCATTGTCAATGTATTAACAATCCCTAAAGCCCCTACCACGATTGAGATTAACGCCATCACATCAAACATGCTAAAGGCCTGATCCATCAAGGTTTGGATTCTTGTACGAATCGATTCATTGGCTTCCAGTACCAGCCGATACCGCTGGCCATACAAGTCATCAATGTTTTGTAAGACATCAGAAATAGAATAAGATCGATCCACGCTGATCAAGAAAGTGCTGGCGTCATTGACGCGGAAAAACCGGCGCATATCATCCCAACTTCCTTGAATCACCAAACCCTGGTTGTAAAAATCAACTACCACCGCAATCACCTTGAATTTTTCGAAACCTGTCCTAGCTCGAATTTCAATATCATCTCCAGGGGATAAATCAAACTTCTCAGCCAATACTGTGGAGACAAAAACCCCGCCCCCAGCTTGTAATTTCCTCAAGGCATCGGCTTGATCGATATTTTCGTCGCTGAAAATAAATTTGGTTACTTTAGTGTAAGCTGCTGGATCGATCGCCATAAAATTAATTTCGTCGACGGTACCATCAGATTGCTGCCATTCAATCGTCAAATATCGGATTGGTGCTACTGCACTCACCCCTGGGACAGATTCGATCCTGCTGCCAATGTCGCTGCGAAGCGGGATTGACGAACTGGCATAAATATCACCACCCATATAGGCAGAGATCCAATCTTCCAAATCACCAGCAAAGGATTCAGTCATGCCTCTCGTTATCACCACCATTGCCACACCGATCATCAAAGCCGCCACCGTTAACGTTGTTCGCTGACGAGACCGCTGCACATTTCTGCTGCCCAGATCGCCGCTCGACCCAAATAAGACATGAAGTATTGGCCGACCGCCCCTTTCCCAGGCACCGATCGTAGAGGGGATAAGCATTGTAGCCCCGCCAAACAAACCGAAAACAGTCATGCTTCCGAGCCGGAATTGAGTATCGTATGGGAATGGATTGATGATCAACAGGATAGCTGAAAAGATGAACAGCACCAAACCAAATTTCCATCCATTTCGGATAAGCCACCCTTCACTGGTTTTGCCGCGCACGTGCAGGGCCTCCATCGGTGATATTCTGCCAGCTTGCCAGGCAGGGATTCCCGCTGCCAAAAAAGTAACCACCACACCGATCAGCCAACTGGAAATCAAATTCTCAACCGGTACTTCTACTCCGGCCAAGGATTGGTTAAGGACAACTTCCATCAGTTGGGTCATTCCACGTGCCAATACAATTCCAACGAGCAAGCCAACTATTGAACCTGCTATACCTAAAATTCCTGCTTCAAGCAAGACCAGCAAGGTGACCTGTCTTCTGGTCATACCCACGGTACGCAGCATACCAAATTCACGCGTGCGTTCAACCACCGTCATGGCAAAAGCATTGTAGATCAAAAAAGCACCAACAAACAAAGCCACCCCGCTCATAAAGTTCAACCCTATCTGGTAACTTTGCAGCATTTGGTTCATCCGGTCTCCGCGGGCAGCTGGAGAGTTGATTGAATATTTGTCACCTAGCCGGTCTTGTAGATTATTCTTAAGCTGCTCAAGTTCCGGCTCTGTGGGATTAGCCTTGATAGTTAAGATGTCGATTTGGTCGATTTTCCCTTCCCGGTTAAATAATTCTTGCAATGTAGCCAAGGGAAGAATACCGAATGCACCATTATTGGTCTGTCCAGGTCCTTCACGGGCGATCAAGCCCAAAACCTCAACTTGAACAACCCCGTTTGGAGTTAGAATCCCTACCCAATCACCAACCTCAATCTCCTTGTCCTCGGCATACTCATCCACCAGCATCATTTGGTATCCAGTCGGGCGCTCGCTAATAAATTGACCCGCAGTAATTGTGTAGTCCCGCAGGAACTGGTCAATCACTGGATCAATTCCATTCAGCTGTAATCCCTCGGTAGATGCGCCTAATATCCCAAAGGTAAATTCCTTGGGAGTATCGTCAGACAGCATGGAAAATTCAGATATGGTGGGAGCAGCTGCTTTTATTGCGGGAAAATTCTCAACCACCTGCTGCAACGATTCTGAAAAACCAATATTGTCATCATTTGTGCTGGTAACCATTAACTGAGCTTTTCCAGAAGTACTTTCGAACAGGATGACAATAGAATTCAAAGCCGCTTCGTTGGCTATCCCAATCGAGAGCATTGTGGCAACACCGATCACAATCCCAAAGCCGCTTAAAAGATAACGACGAGAGCGCGCTTGGATCGATCGGATGGTGATATAGCGGATTTGCCTGATCCAACCCATTTACTAAACCTCAAGGTTCTGCATGATTTCCATGATTCCCCGTAATTTATATTCTATTGGCATCGAGCCATTGGGTTTGTATTCTTGAATGATTTTGCCATCTCTCAGGAAGATTACTTTCTGAGCATAGCTTGCGGCTTTCGGATCATGTGTAACCAGGATGACGGTTTGTTCCAAATCCTGGGAGGTTTTGCGGATTAATTCCATGATGGCTGTGCCTGTTTTAGAATCCAGATTCCCGGTAGGTTCATCGGCAAGAAGAATGGCGGGCTTGGTGATCAATGCCCGCGCAATCGCTACCCTCTGCTGCTCACCACCAGAGAGCTGGTCTGGCTTATGACTTTTACGATCCAGCAATCCAACCAAAGAAAGTAGTTCCTCAAGCCAATCTCCATATTTTTTGGGGTTCTTTCCGTCGATAATGAGCGGCAACAAAATATTTTCTTCTGCTGTTAGTGTGGGCAGCAAATTAAAAAATTGAAATACAAACCCAACATTATGCCGCCTTGCCAGAGTGGCTTGGTATTCCGTCAATTGAGAAAGAGTCTGACCGGCAAGATTAACTTCGCCTTCTGATGGGGAATCCAATCCGCCTAAGAGATGCAGGAGGGTCGATTTCCCACTTCCTGATGGCCCCATAATAGCGATAAATTCCCCTTTTTCCACATTAAAATCTACACCATCCAAAGCCATCACAAGATGGTCCCCCATGCGATATTCTTTGCGCAAATTATTGGTTTTCAGTACAGGCATAGTAACTCTTTCTGAATACAAAACATTTTAGTGGACAAATACTTTTCCGTAGTGTCCATCCACAGTGACAATCGTTTCATCAATCAGGTTCGTTGCACCACTTACATTGACTACAGCGGGAATATTGTATTCCCTGGCAATAATCGAACTGTGAGAAAGCAACCCACCAGACTCGGCAATCACGGCACCTGCTCTGCGGAACAAGGGAGTCCAGCTCACATCCGAATATGGCACCACCAATACTTCGCCATCCTGGACTTTTTCTCTATCCTTTAACCCAGAAACCACTCGGACTTTGCCTTTATATACCCCACCTGAGGTGGGTACACCTATAAGGATATCACTAGAAGTATTGTCCAGCGGGGGGAGTTCCTCTCCAAAAATAACAGATGGCAAGCTGATGCTCTGAAATGCTTCCATGTCAAGTTTATGTTGTTCTACAAGTTGTTTGGGGTATTCTGGCAGAGCTTCGCCATTTACGATCGATCGGATTTCCCCATCAGTTAGATAAAAAATATCTTCTTCATCTTCTAAAACATCTTCTGTGATGAAAATCTTCCCAATCGCGAGATAATAATAGCGGAATAAGCCATACCCATAGGTGTACAAGTGGCTGATTTCCTCGCGCATCAGTCTAAATTCTCTCGCACGGTGATAGAACATTCTCAATAAAATTCGGCGAGCCTCCGACACTTGCAGTTCAGAGAACCTGATCTTTTGGCTCTTTGTTTCTTGGACAGGTTTGAAGGTGGTCACCATATCCAGTATCATTTGAGGGGTTTCCCGCCACGGGATCATCGTGAAATCATTGCCGCTATCGCTCAAGTGCCCAAATGTATGAAGCATTTGGTTAAATTCTTGGAGAAAATCTTTCGCCGCTGGCAAGGTGCTCATTTCATCGAGGGGAACTGTTTTAAATTTTTCCTTGATTTCCGCTGGTAGATTACTGTAAAGGGAATGTAGTTTTTCTAATGTGTGAGAAGGATCAAATTCCAGCAGATCATCCATCCCTTCCGTCAAATCAAAGTTGTTGAACTCTACCCCCTGTTGAGCAAGCATCCGCGCAAGGGTGTTGTTATACATCCCCATCAATAGGGGGCCAAGCACATTATAGTAGGCCACCTCTTTCATTAAAGCGAAATGTTGATCAATTGCCGCAACCAATTCTTGCTTTGACAACCTTTCAAGGTTATCAAACTCCACTTTCCTGATCAATACTTCTAATTTCTTAAGTGCCCGTTTCATTTTTGGCGCAAAGGTCCATTTATCGTATGCAAAGGCGATAAGCCACGGCAAGCGGGAGAAAGTTTTGAGGGATAGCTTAAAGGAAGGCCTAGCGGCACCAGGCGGCAGAGTCCCCATCAGCATTTCAACTGACTCGGAGGGAAAACCAAGCCCAGAGAAGATTCTTCCCAATATTCCCATATTGAAATACACGCGGTAGAAAAATGATTTTGACAAATCCTCTGGTTGGATACCAAGATTTCCTGTAATTTCACTAATCCAATCGATCCAGACACTATTGACCAGGGGAATATTCACGGAATAAACCAGCGGTTTAATCATTCCGGGAATGACTTCCCGGGAGATATGATTTGAATAGACATTATTTCGGTTCAATGCGGAAATTTCTCTCACCTGAACCCAGAATAACTGGTTGCCATCGTAGACCCACTCGAGATCTATCGGAGATCCCAAACTCTTTGCTATTTGAGTTGTTTCCTCAACGATCTGTTCAATTAACGAAAATGGAATCTGAGTATCGGTGGGTTTTTCTAGCCAATACCCCCATTTATTCACCCACCGGAATGGGGTAACTCCTCCTTGAACCAACTGGTCTCCTTGACCACTGATCGCCTCCACAATGATTTCATCTGCCCCGGTAACCGGATTTTTACTCAATGCGACCCCAGAATAAACTGGCGGAACCATTTTTTGTATCAGCACCGCCATCATTAATTCATTAGCCTGAATATCGTGAGCATCAAGATAAGAGAGGACACCTGGAGCCTGAGTTGAAGACCAAACAGACCAAATCGCTTGGAATACGTCATCTATTGATGAAGCATTAAGAACACTTTTAAATTGACCGGCAAAAGAACGATCCACGGAATCTTCAATATTAGCCGAAGACCGGACGGCATAAACTTCTCCTGGCTCGATAACTCGTTCCAATTCTCCTTTTAAGTCTTCAACCAGACTCAAATCATTGGCAAGGTAGCGTTTGTAAGCCTCCCAGGTGCATACAAAGGATTTTGGCACCTGTCTTTTTTGCCTGATTAATTGATGTAGATTTAACGCCTTATTCCCCGCAGTGTTTGGTATTTTTCGTCTATTTAACGGAACAATTAGCGGCTGAATAAGCATGAGTTAAGATTCCTTTTGTTTGTTCACCCCAAAGAAATCCATAATCTTCAACATTCCCCTTCCCATTGGCGTGGTTCTCATTGCTTCCTGCATGTCAATCTCGCCTTTTTGTTTCTGTTTTAGGTAATCCTTAATCTCAGGCACAAACCCTAGGAGGAAGATAATGTTTATCGCAATACCATAAATGATATGAGGCCAATCCCCCTTAAAAATAATCAGCCAGATCAACATAAACCACACCTCAGAAACATAGGCCACAACCATGTCACGAACGATAAAAAACCCAAAGATTAAGCTGGCAATTGTGGATACAACTATTCCGATAAAATCTACCACAATAAAGCCGCCATAAATTGGAGAAACCCCTGCCCCACCTTTGAAATTAAAATATTGATCAGGATACATCAGCTTTAAAGCAAGCACAGGGAGGAATGCTTTTAAGATATCCAAAATCCCAATTGTACAACCGACCTTTGGCCCCAATTTTACTGACGCGGTGGTGGCCCCCACCATCTTGAGCTGGTGAGTTCCTCCCCCGGCTGCCGGGAGTTCAACACTTTCCAGATCCACGTCGGGGTCTACAAATTTTGCAACAATCCTGGAAAATGAGATTGAGCCAATCAAATAACTAATAACTGCAACCAAAAGAATAATTGTAGTGTCCATATTAATCCTTTTCAAAACGATATAAAAATACAGAGAAAATTAATTGAAAGAACATTTACAGCTTTGGAGGTAAAAGCTGATTAATATCATCATTATATTTAACGAAATCAGTCCAGTAAAATTACAAATGCATTAGTCTAATTATAAATGGAACAAGCTTTTGAGAGTCACATCTATTCGTTTATTTGATTATATTGAGATACCGTACCACCTTTCTATATCTGATCTTGCTACTGCAGTTTGCTGCAAATAACCTGGAAACAATGGAGATTATAGACATTTTCGAAGAAAGCTGCGAAACAGATGGCTGGGGGTTCGGGCTCCTCCATCTGAGCCGCTATCCTTCCAAAGGTTGTCCCAAAATCGGTTAGTCGTTCGTTTTTGATGAGTAAAAGCACCGGATTTGCTGGCTATTTTTCGTTGAACTCTACCTGTGGTGAGAAACAGTTCTCAGCAAGAATCTGTGGGATGGTAACCACTTTGAAAGATTTTTCACGAAACATATATATATGCTATAATCACTTTATTGGGTCGGTGGTCGTAGCAAGCAAAACTTAGTTTGCCACGGCGTGGGATCGAGATCCCTCGAAAAGTGCCGCGTGTCTCATCCGCCGGGTCCATGAAACTATCAAAATATTTTTACTATACAAATAGTGTTGAAGATGCTTTACAGGCCCTGCAAAAATCGCAGGGTCCGAGGAAAATTCTTGCTGGGGGAACTGATTTGCTGCTTGATCTTCAACAAGGTCGCCATCCGCCTGTCGCCACCTTGATAGATATTACAAATATCCCTGAAATGAAGATGTTAGAACATCGCGCTCGTGAAATATTCATCGGGGCAGCAGTCCCTCATCGAGTGATTACGACTTCTTCCACAATACGACTGCATGCCGAGGCGCTGGCGGAGGCCAGTGGGCTGATTGGCGGGCCGCAAGTTCGCAATGTGGCCACACTGGGGGGGAATATTGCCCACGCCTTACCCGCAGCAGATGGTACGATTGCGCTGATGGCGCTTGATGCCAGGGCTGAAATCGCTACAATAGATGGTCGGCGGCTTGTCTCCCTGGCAAATTTATTTAAAGGTCCTGGGCAATCAGTTTTAGTCCCTGACAATGACTTGCTGGTCGGTTTTTATATTGCTGAAAAGTTGCCTGGGCAGGGATCTGCCTTCAGACGGATCATGCGCCCACAAGGAGTAGCGATCGCGATCTTAAATTGTGCTGTCTGGGTGCAGCGAGCAGGGAGGGGTATCGAGGATATTCGAATTTCGATTGGGCCATCTGGGCCAACGCCGCGACGTTTGGTAGAAGTTGAAGATGCTTTGCGTGGTAAGCATCCTGATGAAGATGTAATCGAATCTGCTTATCAGGTGCTGTTGGAGAGGGTTAATTTCCGCACCAGTAAACATCGCGCTACCCAGGCCTATCGTCAGGAAATGGCTGGCGTGTTGCTACGTGAGACCTTACACTTAGCATGGAAAAGAGCGGAGGCATAGCAGCTAATTATGAATGAAAAACATCTCCTTTCACTTAATATTAATCACCGCGAGGTGTCTGCCGAGGTTGAAGCGGGACAGACATTGGCGGACTTGTTACGAGAGACGCTTGATCTGACTGGTACAAAAATTGGCTGTGATGAGGATGAATGCGGTATTTGCACCGTGCTGATTGATGGTGAACCAATCCTTTCCTGCATGTATCCAGCTGTGCGCGCTCAGGGTAAAAACATATTAACCATCGAGGGATTGAGCGAGCCAGATCAATTGCATCCCTTGCAGGAAGCCTTTATTCAGTTTGGCGCTGTGCAATGCGGTTTTTGCATCCCTGGTCAAATCCTGACGGCTTACGCACTCCTCGAGCGCAGGCCAGATCCAACCAGTGAAGAAATTCGCCATGATTTTAAAGATACCTTGTGTCGTTGTGCTGCTTACCCCATGATCGAGCAGGCGATAAAAGCCGCTGCTTACTCCATGCGGACGGGTGAACCAATCCCTTCTCCTGAAATACCGGAATCGACCCATCCTTTAAACACGATAGGAAAATTGGTGATCCGGCCCGATTCTGTTGAAAAGGTTACTGGTGCAGCCAAATTCACAGATGATTTGAAGTTCAATAACATGCTGCAAGCGGCTGTCAAGCGTGCCATGATCCCGCATGGGATTTTAAAACGGTTGGATGTGAGTAAAGCGCGAGCGCTGGATGGGGTGGCTGCTGTGTTAACCGCTGACGATATCCCCGGGCAGAAAACTCACGGATTGGTTATCCATGACTGGCCTTCCATGATTGGAATTGATGAACGCGTCCGCTATGTGGGGGATGCAGTAGCGATTGTGGCAGCTGAAAATCGGGAGATTGCCTTGCAGGCTTTGGATTTGATAGAGGCTGAATATGAACTGCTGGAACCGATTATCAGCCCCGTACAGGCTCGCAGCCAAGATGCTCCTCATTTGCACGAAAAAGGCAATTTACTTAAGCATATTAAGGTTCGCAAAGGCGATATGGATGCGGGATTCGCAGAAGCCGACCTTGTTTTAGAACATATCTACCATACTGCTACCACAGACCACGCTTTTTTGGAGCCGGAATGCTCGATCGCCCGACCAACGCCGGATGGCCGCATGGAGATTTATGTCGGTTCTCAAATTCCGTACGCGGATCGAAACCAGGTAGCTCTGGCGTTGGGTTGGGAAGAAAAACGGGTGCGGGTAATCGGCCAGTTGATGGGCGGTGGGTTTGGCGGTAAAGAAGATATTGCTGGGCAGATCCATGCAGCCCTTCTAGCACATGTTACCGACCGGCCAGTCAAGCTCCTGTATGACCGGCACGAAAGTCTGATCGCACATCCCAAGCGTCATGCCACCCAAATTAAAGTCAAGCTTGGGGCCAAGCGAGATGGCACCTTAGTTGCTGCCCAGACCGAATTGTATGGCGATACTGGCGCATATGCCTCGCTAGGTGAGAAAGTCATGACCCGCGCTACGACCCACTCTTCTGGTCCATATGAGGTCC
>JARROY010000105.1:0-7456 GCA_037383445.1 Anaerolineales bacterium
GGAACGATGACTTATATGGAAAGCGGGATTCAAATGCAGACATCAACTGGGGGAGGTATTTTAAAAGGTCTAAAAAGAGCGGTAACTGGTGAAAGCTTTTTCATTACAACATTTTTAAATCAAGGATCCCAAAAATCGAGTGTAGCATTTGCTGCACCCTACCCGGGAAAGGTAATCCCCATTGATCTCTCAAAAGAAGGAGGAAAATTTATCTGCCAAAAAGACTCCTTCCTTTGTGCTGCTCAAGGAATTGAAATCGAAATTGCCTTTACGAAGAGACTGGGGGCAGGGTTATTTGGAGGAGAAGGATTCATTCTCCAGCGCTTGGAGGGAGACGGTTTAGCTTTTGTTCACGCGGGTGGGACAGTTATTGAAAAAAACCTAGCCCAAGGAGAGTCAATAAGAGTCGATACCGGATGTATCGTTGGATTCTCACCTTCCGTTGATTACGACATCAAATTTGTTGGTGGATTCAGAAATGCTTTATTTGGTGGTGAGGGACTGTTCATTGCAAACCTTACAGGACCGGGAAAAATTTTTCTACAAAGCTTACCCTTCTCAAGACTAGCAGACAGATTAAAAGCAGCATTAAGAACACAGACGGGTGAAAAAACAGGTGCAGCTGGATTGGGAGGAGACATCTTAGGAAAAATTATCAGCGGTTCCTAATTCAGCAAAGGGTGATCATTAAATAGATCACCCTTAATTTTTCTGTTTATAACTTGATATAATTTCCACCATCGAATTGGAGTGGTTATCAAGCCTTGAATAAATATTTGTTTAAATTTGCGAAATCTTTTTGGCCAAATCTTGAAACTATGAGCAAGTCCAAGATGTTGGTTGGTGTTGGGGATGTTATCACCAGCCTCTATGCTATTCCGACGTTCTTGGTTGGGATTGTTTGGCTCATATTTGAGACCGATTTAAAATTAATTCAAACTCAATGGGACAGTCTTCTCATATTCCTAGCATTCATCTCGCTTTTTACTTACTTAAACTTCTTTATGATCATTGAATTTAGAGAAGATCGATATGGCAGCGCTGACGGAGCGTTTAACAGCATGGCAGTATGGTCTGCGGTGCTCGTATTTGGTCCTACCAGCTTGTGGTTGATAATACTTTTACAAATTGGTCAATTCCTCATTACCTATCCCAGATTAATAAGCCCCGCTGCAAAATGGAATTCTATCCGAAATTTTGCCCTCTCAGGTTCTGGCTTTACTTTGCCTTATTTAATCGGTTTAAAAGTTTACCAAAACCTGGGCGGTTTATTCCCAATTCCGTCTTTAGATTTTCAAGATGTGTTTGCAGCTTTCATTGGGATTGTTGTTAATTTTATTATACTCATCATTATTTGGTTACCATATTTCCTTTATGCCCTCTAAACCCAAAAACAGGTCACCCAATCTGCAAATCTAAGACCCGTTGTACAATTTTTCTTTATGGCACTTGCTCTTCCAACCTTTGCTCATCCATTCGCAATTTTGGCAGCAGGTTTATATTCAATAAATGGTCTATTTTCATTCTCGTTTTTCATTGTTGGCCTAATAGTTGTCGCGTATCTCGCCCGTCAATTCAGTCATCTGGCTGAAAGCAATCGGCAGCAAACTCGCCAGCTTGAAAAACTTGAGTTGCTGGGAAGATCAATACTTACCGCTCCTCCAGATATGTCTACATTGCCTGAAATTTTGGCTGAACATTTACCGACAATGTTTTCAGCTGGAACAATGGTGGTTTGGATCATTCCTGGTCAAATTCTGTATAAATCTCCTGAAGACCTAGAACTAACACTAGGTCCAATCTGGGACTGGGGGCAAGAAACCACCCAAAGTCATGCTTTTACCGCCTCTCAAAAAACCCCTTGGTCAGAGACTTTAACTCCTCATAGACCAATTATATTTACACCGGTACTTGCACATGAGGGTAAAGAAGTAATTGGAGGGATTTACATCGAACTACGCCAACTCGCTCAGCCCTGGACACAAGAGGCATTGAGAAAACTATTTCCCGCTCTACAATCCTTAGGAGGCCAAATAGCTTCAGCTATTCATCAGTCTGAAGAATATGCTCGGTCAATAGCTCTTGAAAAAGTTAGCCAAGAAATTCAACTCGCTGGACAAATCCAAGCAAGTTTTCTCCCTAATCAGTTCCCAAATATTCCAGGATGGCAGCTTGCAGTTACTCTAGAGCCTGCTGGAGGTTTATCGGGGGATTTCTTTGATTTGATCCCACTTTCACGCGGCAGGTTAGGTCTTGTCATTGCTGATGTAGCAGACAAAGGATTAGGCGCTGCTCTCTATATGGCATTATGCCGGACCCTCATCCGAACTTATGCTTTTGAATACCCATCAAGGCCTGACCTAGTCCTCAGTGAAGCCAATGAAAGAATCCTACAAGATGCACGCGCCAATTTGTTCATTACCTGTTTTTATGGCGTTCTGGATCCTGAAGAGGGTACATTAACCTACTCAAATGCTGGTCACAATCCCCCAATCATGGTGAAATCTGAGGAAACAGGCAAAGTTTTCATCCTGGCAAGGACAGGTATGCCAATTGGGATTGAGGAAGATGGGTCATGGGAGAGACGGACAATCAGCTTTGATTCCGGAGATAAACTAATTTTATATACAGACGGAATTACCGAAGCACAAAATGATGTCGGTGAATTTTTTGAAGAGAAATCCTTAATTGAGTGTATATTAAACAATATAAGTGGTACAGCTTTTCAACTTCAGAATGAAATTCTGGAAAATGTAAATCTGTTCACGAATGGAGCCCCACAATTCGATGATATAACTTTGATGATTCTCGAAAAGGAAAATCCAAACTGAAACCATAATCGAATAATATTAAAAAGCTGGACGAAATGTCCAGCTATTCTTTGTGGTTTATTAAAATCATTTTTTCTTTTTTAGGACCAGAGTGGTGCCTTCTTGTTTTGAAAACTCAAAATGAACTTCATCCATTAGTTTGTTAATTAAGAAAATACCAGCTCCTCTATTTCCAAGTTTTTCCAATGGAATTCCCACCTCAATTTCTTGAATATCGTCAGGATTAAAAGATTTTCCCTTGTCTCGTAGAACAACTTCAAGACCATCTTCTAACACATTGCAGGTGCATTCAATGTTTCCTAATCCCTCACCACCATATGCGTGTTCGATAATATTCGAGCATGCTTCATCTACCGCTAATCGGACTGCATAGGTTGCATTTTCATCCAACCCGCAGATTTGTGCGTGCTTTTCTATAAAATCGCTAATTTTTTCCAGGCTGGAAAATTCTCCTGGGAAAACCTTCGAAGCCATAGAAGTTAAAAATACCCGACCGCACTAACAACGTCATCAAAAATCTTAAAATAGTGGTTCATTCCAACCAGATCCAGCGAGTCTAAAATTTTCTTTGGGACATTCGCTAAAACAATTTCACCACGATTATATCTTTTGCAGGCTTTTTGAGTTTGGATGAGAACCCACCAACCTTTACTAGACATAAAATCCACATCAGTCATATCAAAGACAAGCTTAAAAATCCCGTTTTCTTGAACAGCATTAAACGCATCCATTAAAGAATCACCGGTGTTACTGTCAATCCTACCGTCCATTTTTACCAATGAACATCGTTTATATTCTGTAGTTTCAATCGCCATTCGTAACTCCTCGCTTTAAATTTGGGTTGGAAAATTTCTTGAAATTATATCATGAGTAAATAAGTAAAAATACTTAAATATCATCTTTATTCTTTCAATATTTATGTATAATTTCCACAAAAGATTTGTATAAAACCCAAATATCCGATAAACTAGATGAAATGGAGGTATGCATGTCAGCATTGAGAACAATTGGATATATCTTCTCTGCAATCCTCATTGTATTCGGAGTGTTATTTATTCTTGCTGCTTTCGGAGGTGGCGTTGAGCCGGTAGGATCCCTGATAACTGGAGGAATCCTTGTAGCAATTGGATTTGGGATCATTCTTCTTGCCGGGATATTCAAACCAAAAAGCCAGGAGACCGTAACCCAACAAACCACACTACAAGTCGACCTACCGGGAGATGTGAATGTCGAACGATTTAAATGTCAGGATTGCGGTGCACAATTAAGCATGGACAATGTAAAAATGGTTGCAGGAGCACCAATGGTTGACTGTCCCTATTGCGGGGCAGCCTACCAGCTCACAGAAAAACCTAAGTGGTAAATTTATTCGGCACAAGGATTTGAGGATGAACAACAAAATATTGAAAAAATTGGCCCTATGGCTGTTGCTATTCAGCTTGGTAGTGGTCGCATCCCCGGTTTCAGCACAAAGCTATTCTTTTTCGGTTGATAGGCAAGTCGTCCATGCAATCTGGGAAAATGACGGTACACTCTCTCTCCACTATGAGTTCTATTTCACAAATTATGGCGATCCAATGGATTACATCGATGTTGGCATGCCAAATGCTAATTTTGATATATCGAATGCTAGTGCAGAAATTAATGGGCAACGAATTACCCACATCGCCGATTCTCCATATGTTGAAAATGGTATTGAACTAGGATTAGGATCAAATGCAATTAAGTCAGGTCAGAAAGGAACTGTGCTGTTCCACATTACAGGTATCCGGGATGTATTGTACATTGATTCAGACGATTCGAACTATGCATCAGCTGTTTTTTCCCCAACCTGGTTTGATCCCGATCTTGTAAATGGTTCAACAGATCTAACTGTAATTTATCATTTCCCGATAGAGGTTAAACCAGAAGAACCAAAATGGCACCAAGCTCCATCTGGATTTCCTTCCGAGCCCGAAACCGGATTTGATGATCAAGGACGGATCACTTACACTTGGAGAAATACCTCTGCCAACATGAGCCGCCAATATAAATTTGGGGCTTCCTTTCCTGCCGCATACGTTCCGATTGCTGCAGTCAGCACCCCTACATTTTGGCAAAACCTTGGCATAGACCCTGAAGCAATCTTTGGTTGGGTATGTATTTGTGGCATTGGGCTTTTATTCCTGGCTATTCCAATCCTTTCAATCCGTGGCGCACAAAAAAGGAAATTGAAATATCTCCCACCAAAACTAGCAATAGAGGGTCACGGTATAAAAAGAGGCTTAACGGCGATAGAAGCAGCAATATTGCTGGAGCAGCCAATGGATAAGATATTAACCATGATATTGTTTTCCACTATTAAAAAGGGAGCAGCAAAAGTTCTCTCGCGCGACCCATTAGAAATTCAGGTCACAGACCCGCTCCCCGATGATCTACGAGAGTATGAAAAAGACTTTTTAGCTGCCATGGACCAGACTGGTAGTGCGAAACGCAAAAGAGATCTCCAAACAGCCATGATAAACCTTGTTAAAAGCGTATCCCGATCAATGAAGGGATTCAGTCAAAGAGAATCACGCAATTACTACAAGAAAATCATTGACGCTGCCTGGCAACAAGTTGAGGATGCGGACACTCCAGAAGTAAAGAGTGAGACCTATGATAAAGTGATGGAATGGACCATGCTGGACAATGAATACGACGAACGAACAAAACGGGTGTTCCAGGGATATCCTGTTTTCCTCCCCATGTGGTGGCACAATTATAATCCCCGCCCTTTCTCCGCTGGGACTTCCGCTTCTAGAAAAATCAGCGCTCCGACATCTTCCCCAACTCCAGGCGGAACAAGAATGCCAACATTACCTGGTGCTGAATTTGCCGGTTCAATTGTAACTGGAGTACAAGATTTCGCTACTGGGGTTATTGGCAGTGTATCGAGTTTTACGAGCACTATCACTAACAAAACAAATCCCATACCTAAAGTGACATCCAGTGGAGGCAGTTTTAGATCTGGTGGGGGTAGTTCTTGCGCATGTGCATGTGCCTGTGCAGGTTGTGCATGTGCATGTGCCGGCGGAGGACGTTAATGTCTCAATTATTAGATTTTTTCAAACAGGCTTTTGTGCCTGGTCAACCTGTAGAACCGCTACCCGCAGGTATGTACCATTTTCAATCTCCAATATCCGATCCACTAAATTATCGTCTTCATCTCAGGGTTGAAAAAGATGGTTCGGGACTACTGATCATTAATGCCTCAACAGTACTTCATCTGAATCAGACCGCCACCGAATATGCATATCATTTAATCAACCAGACGCCGGAAGATCAAATCATAGAGACTATTCGCCGAAGGTATGATGTAAAGAGCGAACAAATCAAGGAAGATTTTACCAATCTAAAAAATCAAATAGACACTCTGATTGAAGTTCCTGATCTTGATCCTGTAACTTATTTGGATATTGAACGCCAAACGCCTTATTCTGAAGACGTTTCTGCTCCTTATAGACTAGATTGTGCCATTACCTATAAATTACCCGAAAACAACCCAATAGATTTAGCTCCAGTTAAACGAGTAGACAGGGAACTGGATACAGCAGAATGGAAAAAGATCCTTACCAAAGCCTGGAACGTAGGTATCCCTCATATTATATTCACTGGTGGCGAACCCACACTTCGGGATGACTTACCAGATCTTATTGCATTTGCTGAGGAATTGGGCCAGGTAACGGGTGTTCTGACAAACGGCTTAAGACTTGGAGATGCGTCTTATCTACATACACTACTGGACGCCGGTTTAGATCACACCCTGATTGTGTTGGAAGCAGATTCCAAACAGAGTTGGGAATCATTAGCCAGTTTTACATATTGGTCGGAAACAATGAAAGAAGACCTCTTCGTAGCCGTTCATCTGACATTAACCCAGGAAAATCAAACTGGATTTCTAGACCTTATCGATAAACTCGCTGAAGCAGGTATCTCTGGAATATCGTTAAGTGCAAACAGTTCTCAACTGTCAGAACAGAGTTGGAGAACAATGAGGAGAGCAAATTAATTTCAGGTGCCGGACGTGGTTGGCTTTATATTGAACCGGACGGAGATATTCTCCCAAGCCAAGGGATAAACCAAGTATTAGGGAATTTTCTTTATCAGGATTGGGAATCGATTTGGAATGAAGCGAAGGAATATTGGCAGACAAAAAAATCATCACCAGGCAATTGATCTTAACTCTAGCACCCAGTTGATAAAACTCTCACCCTCAGGTATCCAATCAGGGTGGGAGTTTTTTATTACCCCTAAAGCTAATTCTGAGAGTTCTTCATTAAGAAACCTACCGAATGCCATCCAGCCATAATAATCTGGGGGTTCAAAATGGCCTTCCGCAACACCATGTAAACGATGGCTGACAAAATTTTGATAATAATTTCTCGTTTGGTCTATTTCATAACCCGAAAGTTTATGATTAACCTGACGATGTAAATAGTCTATCCATGGTTGAATGGAATAGCTTCCTAATGAGCGATCTGCGTTTTTACTTATCAATTCAAGCAAAACATCTTCCGTTTTTGTCAGTTCTTTTAATTTTGAGAATGCGATTTCATTCCGACTTTTTCTTCTAAGTTTGGGGTTTAATATTATTTTGTCAGATT
>JARROY010000106.1:0-12625 GCA_037383445.1 Anaerolineales bacterium
CTCGCAAGCCAAAGACTTACTTCCTTCTTTTATGAATCACGATGCTGCCACCACCAAGTTCTTGTTGTGAACCGTTGTCATAGACGAACGATTTTTCTCCAAGACCATTTTCTGTCCAGATTCTGATGCGAAACGTATCTGGATTGTTATCATATACCTTGATCATAAACCGGTAATTACCTTCCCCATTGATGGTGCCTTCACCTTTAAACACTGCTTTCGTACGTGTCACGACCAGCCAGTCATAGCTGTTGCTGTGGAAGTTGAGGTCGCCAGCTTTGAATTGGAACTCGGTGCTGCCCATCGGGACACTCGCACCTTTCTTATACTTGGCTACGAAGCCGAAGGTAGCCTTACCCTCCAAACTGGGATCAGGTTTATATGCTCCAGGTTCAGAATAGAACCAGCCCCCACCGGTAACGAAACCAGCCGATGGATCGTAAACAACTGCAAAGGTGCATACTTGTTCTGAATCCTGGTATCCATCATTGACCGTCAGACAGACGGTATAAATACCAGCAGCGGTATAGCTGTGAGAAGGCGTGGCGCCCGTGCCTGTGCTGCCATCACCAAAGTCCCAGGTATAGGTGAGCGCATCACCATCTGGGTCAAATGAACCAGTGCCGTCGAATATGATAGGGGTGTCTACTTCTCCGAGATAAGGACCATTTGGATCCGCAACGGGAGGACAGTTGACATAAATCTCCACGGTGGCAGTAGCGGTTCCACCATTGCCGTCATCGATCGTATAGGTAAAGCTATCTGCGCCACAGAAGCCAGGGTCAGGTGTGTAAGTGAATTCGCCATTTCCAAGGATCTCTAAGGTTCCATTAGTAGGGGTTGTGGTGATGCTGACGATCAGCGAATCACCATCAGGATCATAGTCATTATCGAGGACATTGAAATTAACCGGTGTATCTTGTGTTGTAGTAATGCTATCATCTTCTGCAACTGGAGAATTGTTTCCGCATGTTGCAGGATCGATCGTGGAAACCAGCTTCAAATAGTCAATGTAATGTCCATTTCCTGATCCCCCCGCCGCATATTTCACCGTAATTGTGTGATTGCCCTTTGCGATCTGTCCAACTTCTTGGACCATATCAAAGGTATAGGTTCCGAAATTGCCTTCGGTCGCAGCCACGATGGCAAAATAGGGCTCGTCTGAAACAAGGTCGAAATATAGTTCATCAGATTCAGATCCGTACCGGTCGTAATAGAAAAACAACTCACCAGTATTGTTGTAGTCGCATTGGAGGTTGAAGTTCAAATTTAAAAGTTGTGTTGTATCTGTGCAGGGACGATTTTCGGAAATATTACACACATTCTGAGAACCAATATAACCTGGCATGATGGGGGAAAGTGTCGTGCCACCCGGGACGGAATAATCAAATTCAGCCGTGAAGGCCCCGGTAGCTGGATACTCACTTGCGCCCTCAACTGGATTCACGAGAGAACCATCGGGACTTCCAATTTGCCATAAGAGAAATTCAGTCGCTCCCAATGCTGTGGCACTAACAATGAGCATACCAATCATTATTGCCAGAGCAATAATCCATTTCTTTTTCATTTTCTTTTCTCCTGTTGTTAATTAATCATCCATTTCTTTTGATAAATTTTGCGTTTGTGTTTTGTGGCCTCCTTTCCCACAAATAAAAAACCAAGCCGAAAAGGCCGGTTTCGCTGATGGCTCCCCAAGGACTGTCCCCTGGTAGAGGTTAGATGTGTGATGACCACCAGAAGAAAGCGACCAAATGCAGTCCTTGGTTCAAGGCTTCCTTGCTCGATACAAAATAAGCGCATTATTATTGTAATGAAATAGATGGTGCCAGGTCAAGTATTAGATGCCTCATCAGTGTTTATATTTGTTTATTTCTGTTAACACTTCGCTTAAAGAAAAAATTTGCCTTAGAGGCCAAAAATCCGGTATAGTTAAAGCACCACATGGAAAGGAGCCGCAGCGATGGTAGATTTCGACTTTGCCAATGATGAGCATAAAGAGACGGCCAGGAAGATGAGCCGCAAGCAGTACAACCGGGAAATGGAAAAACTTCAGATCGAGCTGGTCAGGATGCACGAATGGATCCGCAAAGAGAAGAAGAAAGTGGTGGTCATCTTTGAGGGGCGCGACGCAGCTGGCAAAGGCGGCACGATCAAACGCATCACCCAGCGCCTTAACCCCCGGGTGGCACGCGTGGTCGCTCTGGGTACGCCCACCGACAGGGAGAAGACTCAATGGTGGTTTCAGCGCTATGTCGCCCAACTGCCGGCGGGCGGCGAAATGGTGCTCTTCGACCGCAGTTGGTACAACCGGGCGATCGTCGAGCCGGTAATGGGTTTCTGCACCCAGGAGCAGTACGAGGAGTTTATGCGCACCTGCCCGGAGTTCGAGCGCATGCTGATCCGCTCCGGCATCACCCTGATCAAATACTGGTTTTCGGTCAGCGATGAGGAGCAGGAGCGCCGCTTCCAGGCCCGCAATACCGACCCTACCCGCCGCTGGAAGCTAAGCGCCATGGACCTTGAATCGCGCAGCCGATGGGTGGATTTCTCCAAGGCTAAGGACCGTATGTTTGCCATCACGGATACCAAGCACGCCCCCTGGTACGTGGTGGATGCCGACATCAAGCGGCATGCCCGGCTTAACTGCATTGCCCATCTGCTCAGCATGATTCCTTACGAAGACCTGACTGAACCCCCACTGGAAATGCCCCCGCTGCCGGATAAATCGGTATACGTCCGGCCGCCGATCACCGACCAGACCTTCATCCCGCAAATCTATCCCGCCAAAGTGTTCGAGGAAGCCGACGAATAGGGAATGCCCCGCATTCATGTGATCGGCTCTGGAGGGGCTGGGAAAACCGTGCTGGCTTCTCAGCTGGCAGCGGCGTTAGATGTCCCTCATTATGAACTCGACAGCCTGTTTTGGCAGGAGAATTGGCAGAAGCCGGAGGTGGAGGATTTTCGGCAGACGGTGAACCAGGTGCTGTCTGGAGAGGATTGGGTCACCGATGGCAATTACAGTGCAGCGCGGGAGATTGTCTGGGGGCGAGCGCAGGTTGTTGTCTGGTTGGATTACCCGCTGTGGCTGGTGATGCCGCGTCTGATTCGGCGATCTATAAAGCGGGCATTTCGCCGGGATTTGCTGTGGGGCACCAACCGGGAATCGCTTTCAAAGCTTTTTCTCTCCCGAGACTCACTGCTATTATATGTTTTGCGCCCGCATAAAAAGCGACAAAACGTGTACCAACAACTTTCACAATCGCCGGAATTCAGCGAGATCGAATTTGTCCGACTGCGTTCCCCGCGCCAGACCGAGCAATGGATGAGGGCGTATGTGTCTTCGCCAGAGCTATCATCTGAGTAATGCCTCATTTTTTCTAAATCTCATACTACAAAAGGGGTGAGATAGTAAAAGTTAAGAGTTTGTTGAGTATTTGAGGGGACTTTACAGAACCGCCTTATAATATTTTAACCAAACCATGGAGGCGTGCTATGAATTATAGCGAATTGAATTGGATGCAGATTGAAGCCTACCTGGCTGAAGACGACCGGTTAATCTTGGTAATTGGGGCGACCGAGCAGCACGGTTATTTGAGCCTTTTGACGGATGTGCTTATCCCTCAAACCCTGGCTGAGGCAGCTTCTGAACAGACTGGCGTGCTGGTTGCACCGCCGCTGCCGTTCGGCAGTTCGCCTTATTTCCTGGCCTATCCGGGCACCATCAGCCTGCGGATGAACACTTTGCTGGCTGTGCTGGAAGATATGCTGCGTTCCGCCTACGGACAGGGGTTCCGCAAGTTCCTCATCCTCAACGGACATGGCGGCAACCGGGGAGCAAAAGCTGTTGTGGACGAACTGGCCAACCAGCTGCCCGGCCTGGAAGCGTCCTGGTACGATTGGTGGATGGCCCCGGTCGTGCCGGAGATCGCGGCGAAACATAATCTCACCAACACCCATGCCAACTGGTCGGAAGCTTTCTCCTTCACCCGGGTCACGGACCTGCCGGAGGGAGAAAAACCATTCCCAGGGCCAGCTGCCAGCTTCGAAGCAAAAAAGGTGCGCCAACATTTTGGCGATGGTTCTTATGGCGGGCATTACCAAGCCCCCGATACCGTAATGGATGAGATTTTTAACGCCTGTGTGCAGGAAGTGATTAGTTTGTTAGAAAGGTTAGGAAAGTAAAATGAACATTCGCAAGATTTGGATCAAGGTGATGATCTTATTGGGTCTGGTTGTGACCGGGTGCACCTTGACCCTCGACTCTTCTGATGTGGCGACCTCCGTTGAAGCGCTCGAGACTCAAATCTCCCAACAGGAACAGTGGCTCAGTGCGAATGCCACCCAGGTCATCGCTCAACGCGATCAACTCAGCTACCAGTCTACGCAGATTGCCCAGCAGGAGGAGCGGCTCAGCTACCAGGCTACCCAAATCGGTGCTCATCAAGGAATGATCATGTACCTCGCTACCGGTGCGCCAACAGGGCAGGAAGGCCGGTATGGTTATCCACAGGATGGAACCCTCACCCCAACTCCGTATTATCCAGTGAGCGGTGCAGTGGTCATTCATCAGGACAGCTGCTGTGTGGGTGGGAAAGCAGGATCGTCAATCGAGGTCGATGTGCAGTTTGAGGCGCACAGTGTCAATGGCGAGATAACCGATATGCGGGTGCTGACTGGAGCACCGCTGGTCGATGAATCGGATATCTCACAAGCGTCCTGGGAGCCGTTTATGGCGGAAAAGCAGTTCCCGGTCCCCGTGGCGATCAATTGGACCACGTTCTGGGTGCATGTGCAGTACCGGGATGCCACAGGTGCGGTCTCCCCAGTTTTCTCGGATGAAATTGGCGTTGAAGGAAATTAGTTCGATTCGATTTGTTTCAACGCAACCCCAACGCTGTTAATAAACTGCAGGGCATTTTCGTCAATGCGGTAATCGTTGAGGTAAATAATTTCGGTAATACCGGCGTTGATCAGGGTTTTAGTGCAGTTGATACAGGGGAAATGGGTGACATAGCAGGTGGCATCTTTGGTCGAGACTCCGTGCAGGGCAGCCTGGATGATGGCATTGGTTTCCGCATGGATGGTGCGTACACAATGCCCGTCCACCAGCAGGTGACCGGCCGTGTCGCAGTGGGGAAGGCCGCTGGGAGAGCCGTTAAATCCGGTGGTCAGGATGCGTTTATCCCGCACCAGCACAGCCCCAACAAAGGCCCGATCGCACGTACTCCGTTCTGCCACAGCCAAGGCAATATTAATAAAATAACTATCCCAGGTTGGACGCATAACGAATCCTCGCAAATAAAATTAAGCTGCCTGAGTAGATTGAAGCGCAACTTCAAATGGATTCTATCATGCCTGGGAATGAGCAGCGAGGTGATTTTCCGGGGCTATGGGTTTAAGAACTCGATCTTCAGGGTGAACTCGGTTGGATAATTGTTAGCCAGCACCTTGATGATATAGTTTTGGCTCTCGGGCAAAATGGCTGTCCAGGTGGTTAACCCAGAATCGGATTCCACATAATTCACCAGGTCCACCATCCCATAAATGTGCAGGGATGCCTGCCCGCTGATCGAATTCAGGGTGACGGTTGCCTTTTGGCCTTCCAGGGCATAAGCCCGGAATTCAACGATGTCATCTGCTTCGATTATTCCCTGAAAAGTTTTAGAGGTGGAACCGGTATCAAATTCAACATCGATGGGAGTGGACACATGCAGGATGTAGTTGGTGTTTTTATCGGGTGCAACGATTGTGACAATATAATCCTGGGATTTTGGCACCGAGGTCAGGTACCAGGTGAATCCGCTCGAGGCCGATAGTATTTCCTTCCCCTCGGCAGTTTTAATTGCCAGCACAGGTGATTTCCCATCCGATTCGACGAACACCGACAGCAATTGGCCTTGGCCAATCTGGAGAATGTATTCTTTGGTCTTGTCCTTCTCAATCTCACCACGAATCGTGGCAAAGGTCGTGCCGGGGGCAAATAGAATCCGGTTGTCTTCGATGACCGGGGTTTCTGTCGGTTCAGCAGCCGGGGATGGGGGGATGGTATCGGTAGGCTGGATTTCTCCAACCGGCGTCTCGGAAGAATCAGGAGAGGTGTTTCCATTCATGGATTCGTCGGTCTGTTCCATCTGAGAAAAAAGTTCGGAAGCCGTTTGGTGGACGGACGTTGCCAACAGGTCTGGAGTGGGGGGCTGAAGGGCTGTGTTCAGATTGCAGGAAGCCGCTCCAAATATGGTAATGACCAGAATAAGTATGCTGAGATTAAAATAGTTCGACTTCATTCGATACGCCTCTTTTCGCATAATCCAAGATGGAGCCTCTTATTATAGTAATCGATTGTGGCTTGGATCAAGAATGGTTAATGAGTACCAGTGACATGCAGTAAGATTGTCTCGTGCTGTGGCATGGATCACCCGTTGAAATTCTCATCGGTCTTTGCCGCCGAAATGAAATCATTGGTATGCAGGCCCCCGATCACAAACGTCCACCAAGTGACCGTGACTCGACCCCATTCGACCAAGATTGCCGGGTGGTGGTCCTGATTCTCGGCTAAATCTCCCACCTGGTTGGCAAAAGTCCTGGGTGACCACTTGCCAACCCTCCACCAGGGGAAGGTACTGCTCGATTTCTGCCGGGGATAGTTTCGGTTCATTCCCACGGCAGGGTACGCATTCCATTTGGGTTAGTTTCATGGTTAACCTCTCTAGCGAAATGATTAATCTACCAATATTTCGGGGTAGGTGCGGTAATTTTTCTATCATACTGAAATTGGTCTGGTTTGGCTAGGTATGAGCTTGGTTTACTAACTGTCCAATTGAACAACAGCGGAAACCCCGAATTGTTTTAGGGTAAGATTGAAGATGAGTGTCTTGTCAGTGGAGCCAAATGTCAATGAATTTTGCGTAGGACAATAGAAATGTGAGATAATTGACACGGGACAGATGCAACACTAAGTTATTCAAATGCAAGAGGAGTCTCTAGTGAAATCACAAAAAGAGATCGTAATTGCCTACCAGGAAGCTCATAACGCTCATGATATTGATGGCGCCCTGAGCTATTTTTCACCGAAGATCCGCTTTGGGATGACCGGACTATGGGTGCGGGAAGGTTTGGAAGAAGTCCGTGAACTGGAAGAGTGGGATGCTGTGATGAGCAGCCAGCTGGGATTAATAAATTTTAAAATGCGCAACCAGCGGCTGGAATGCAGCGGGACGGAAACCAATGATTGGTTTGCCATCGTTGGAATCAAGCAGATTCGCTATGAACCGATTAAGTTTGAGTTTGAGGGAGATAAAATTCGCCACATCCGGGCACAGATTGCTCCGAAAGATGAGATGATGGTGGACCGGGCAGTCAATGAAGTGGTGCGCTGGGCGCTGGATATTTACCCGAATGAAATCCACGACCTGGTTCCAAGAGGCGTGTTCAAGTATGGGCATAAACACGCACTGCGCTGGAAAAAACTTCTCGAAGATTGGAAGCAGGCCACATGAACTTGATTTACCGGGCAGTTAGCCATTGGGGGAAGAAACTAATCAACAAATCCATAAAGGTACATGATTAAGATGGAAAACAGCGGATACGATCTTGAGTATCTGAAGATTGGCATGGAAGACATCCAAAATTACCTGCTTTCGGAGGAACTGTTCTGGCCGGTAAGCGGCCGGCCTTCCGGGGATAGACCTTTCTTTCTAAAAATGACCATCGGCAATCTGCTGCTGTCTGAACACCGCCTGGCAACCCTGTCAGATGCGGGCTTGCTGTCACCCGCCGATGCAGCTGAATTCTCCAAATTGCAGAGCGGTATTCAAGCCGTCCAGATGAAGTGGCGGGTTGCCTGGGAGCGTAAGGCGAGCCGGGAATATGATACTCGCTTTAACCAATGGGGGAAGACTCTGGGAGATCTGAAAAGTGACCGTTACCAGAACGCTCCTTTTTACAAGAATGAGGTCCGATTACGGGTGCTGCTTGAGCTGTTGGTCGAGCAGATTCCTGATAAAGCGCGCCATGATCTGGCGCCGTTGGATAAAATATTGCGGCAAATGTTTAAATCGGGGGAATTTATCTGGGGGGCAGAACTGGCTCCCGGTTTTCCCAAAGAAAAATATTGGTACCTGTACGGCGGAGTATAGCGGTTAGCTGCTTGCCATAGGCGGTTATTCTTGAGGCTCGTGACGGGCGATCTTATCCAGCAGCCTGTGATGGCGGTGTTCGAGCGGTTCCTGCCAGTGCAGTTTTTCAGCAAAGGAAGTGCCGGGCAGATTCAGCAGCGCTAAGGCGGCTTTCGTCCAGCGGAGTGCTTCGGGGTAGTTCTTTTCGCTGTGTTCGTAATATTTGGCCAGTTCCTCATGGGCGTAGATTTGTCGTTCGGCAGCCGCCTGCCACCATAAACTGAGTGCGAGGGGCATCTCTCCCCGCCGCTTATGGACAAAGGAGAGTCTCCGCACAACCTCCTGATGGGCTTGCGGCGGCAGCCCTTCTTCCAAACTGTGCTCTAAGATCAGGGCGGCTTTGTCCAGGTAGCCAAGGTCTTCATTGAGTTTTCCGATTGCGGCCAGGTCCAGGGCATGCGAAACCCGTCCGTCCAGCGGGTCTGCCAGCAAATGGGCGATGTGGTTGGTGAGAGCTGCCAGACTGAGGATATCCATGGCATTATGGTAGAAGATCCCTTTCATCGGGCGGGCGTCGCCGCTTTTCAGGTAATCAAAATACATCTGCGGGATCATCCAACCTGGGGTGTCCTCTTCGGTGCGGGTTTGCTCCAGGATGTGCTCTTCGAGATAGCCGAGTGCCCGGCTGGGCAGACGCTGCCGCCATAACCGCCGGGCAAGGTGAAGCAGGTCGAGGTGGGCCGTCTGCTGGAGAGGAAACGGCCAGCTGTTGGTGATATAGCGTGCCTGGAGGAGCGGGAGGTCGTAAGATTTGCCGTTAAAGCTGACGATCGTCTCGCATGGGGCGAGGAAGTGTTCCAAGGCATGCAGCAAAGCCGGTTCTTCGCCCGGATCTCGCATAAAGAACTGTGCCAGATGGAAGTCCTCTTCTTCGAAGCGGCCGACTCCAATCATGAAGGCATAAGTCCCGGAACCGCCGGCCAATCCGGTCGTTTCAGTATCAATGAAAGCGAATTGGTCGGGTGTGTGGCTGGCCATGCGTTCGTCACCAGCCCAAACGGAAATTAAGTCCAGCGGGGCGGAAAAATTCAGGGGGGTGTTACCGTGCAGATAGGAATGAGGGTAATGTGCCTCGGCGACAAATATTTCACCGTGCGGAGTGGTTTTCAGCTCCCCCTCCAGTACAGATTCAACCGGCACCCGACGCGACATTTCAGTCTGGGGCTTTTGCTCTGCACCAAGATGCACTCCTAAGGCTTTCAGTCGATCAGACAGGTTTGGCATTGGAATCAGATTATACCTGAATTGCTTCATCTTATCCTTGGGGGAGATGGGTGGATGGGGCAATCCCCAGGACATTTACGGAAAATTCGGACAAGACTGGTAAAATACATTTTTAATAGATGTTAATCGATTAGACTATCGAGGTGCTGTATGCCAATTGTGCTGCTGATTCGCCATGGTGAAAATGAATATGTCAAAAAAGGACGTCTGGCCGGGAGAAAGCAAGGGGTGCATTTAAACGATAAAGGACGGGCGCAGGCAGAGGCTCTGGCTGGAGCCTTGGCGCACCTGCCGATCAAAGCGGTTTACAGCAGCCCGTTGGAACGCACCATGGAAACCGCTGTCCCACTGGCAGACAAACTTAAGCTAGATGTCGTCCCGCGGGAAGGGCTGCTTGAGGTAGATTATGGCTCCTGGCAGGATAAAACCCTTAAACAGCTTGCCCGCAGGAAGCTGTGGAAAACGGTCCAGTCCGCGCCCTCGCATACCCGTTTCCCGGAGGGAGAATCCTTCGGCGAGGCCCAATTAAGAATAGCCAGCGAAATCACTGCTTTGTGCGCAATGCACTCAACCAAGGACATCGTTGCCTGCATTGGTCACAGCGATATGATCAAACTGGCGGTGGCTTATTTCCTGGGTCTGCCATTAGATCTATTCCAAAGGTTGGTGGTTCAGCCGGCTTCTGTCAGCACGATCCAGATATTTCCTAACCATGGTGCCAGGCTGATTAATTTAAACCACATCCCCTATCGGTTGTCTGAAGACAAATCGAAAGAATAAAGGGTCAATGGTATACTATTGTCAATCAGAAACGAATTGAGAGTATCCGATGGATGATTTTGAAAATAAAGAAATCGAGCTGAAACCGGTGTCGCATATCACCGCCGATGCGATTGGCCCTCCCGGTAAGCGTGTCTTCTACCTTCAGGGAACCAAGGGAAATCAATCGGTCACTCTAATCATTGAGAAATTCCAACTGCAAACGTTAACCATTGGAATCGATCAATTCCTGAGTGAAATTCTGCAAAGAGTGCCGCTGATGCGAGAGGCGTCTGGGGAGTATCAGGAAGAACGCATGCGTATCCTTCCCCCGGTAGAACCGCTTTTCCGGGTGGCAGAGTTTGGACTGTCTTTTGATGGGGAGAATGACCTGGTGGGTGTGATTGCCAGAGAATTTCCCTCCCCTCCGCAGGGGTCGGAAGAGGAAGCCCAAGGGATGGTGGTCAGGTTTTGGTGCACCCGGGCGCAGATCCGCGCCTTAGTCAACTGGGGAATGGAAATTGCCAGCCGTGGACGGCCGCTGTGCGAGCAGTGCGGCGAGCCGATGGATCCAGAAGGTCATTTTTGCGCCCGTAAGAATGGACATAAAGCCTGATCGACTGGAAGAGATTTCTTGATTCATGGTTCTAAATTCCGACCCGACAGTTCTGATTGAAGTTCTCCAGCATGGTGAAATCCATGTAACCGGCCAGTTTATGTGGGGGTCTAACTATACTTTTCTGTGCGACGTAACCTATAAAGAGCAGGTGATCCAGGCGATTTATAAGCCTGTCCGTGGGGAAAGACCGTTGTGGGACTTTCCCAATGAAACACTTTCAGGGCGGGAGGTGGCGGCTTATCTATTAAGCGAGGGAGGCAACTGGCATTTGGTGCCGCCGACAGTTTTCCGGCAGCAAGCTCCCGTTGGACCAGGCTCTCTGCAGAGTTATGTCGAGCACGATCCAGAGTATCATTACTTCCAGTTTTCGGAGGAAGATAAGGCCAGGGTGCGCCCGGTGGTGTTGTTCGACGTGGTTGCCAATAACACCGACCGCAAGGCTGGCCATATCTTGATCGACCCGAATGGAAAACTGTGGCTGATTGACCATGGGGTGTGCTTTCATGTAGAACCAAAGCTGCGCACGGTACTCTGGGAGTTTGCCGGCCAGTCATTGACGGCCGATGAAAAATCGCAGTTGGAGGCGCTTAAGGCCAAGCTGATGCCGGAGAAAGAGCTCTACCAGCAGTTGTGCAACTATCTCAGCCGCAGAGAGATCCAGGCGATTTGTGACCGGATTGACGCAACCCTGCAGGCAGGAATTTTCCCCCTTCCGCGGCAAGACCGCTACTCGATGCCCTGGCCACCGGTATAAAAACTCTAACACAACGATAAGGAACTCACGAAATATGAAAAATTACAGATTGGCACTGCTTGGATTTGGGAATGTAGGCCAGGCTTTCGCCCGCCTGCTGGCTCGCAAGGAAAAGGAGCTGGGTGAGCGGTATCAGGCAGCATTTACTATTACAGCCATCGCCACCAGCAGCCGAGGCCGGGTAATAAACCATGCGGGATTAGACATACCTGCTGTGCTGGATTGTATTGCTTCCGGTAAATCTTTAGATCAGCTTTCGTCCCAGCCAGCCCCAGCAGACAACCTGGACTTCATCCGGGCCAGCGGGGCAGATGTCTTATTTGAAAATACACCCGTCAGTTATGCAGACGGCCAGCCCGCATTAGACCACATCCGCACTGCGCTCAACCTTGGGATGCACGCCGTCACTGCCAATAAGGGACCGGTTGTCCACGGATACCATTCGTTATCTGCTCTGGCAGCCGAGAAAGGTGTGCGCTTCTTATTCGAGTCTACCGTGATGGACGGCGCACCCGTGTTTGGCGTGTATCGAGAGGCGCTCCCGGCAGCCAATATTTCCCGGATTGAAGGTGTTCTAAACTCAACCACCAACTTGATCTTGACCCGCATGGAAGGTGGAGAGTCTTTTGAGCAGGCCGTGGCATACGCCCAATCGATCGGAATCGCTGAGACAGATCCCAGCGGGGATGTGGATGGATGGGATGCTTCGGTAAAGATCTCGGCGTTGATCACTGTCATGCTGGATGTGTCCTTTACCCCAGACCGGGTTGACCGTACCGGCATCCGGGGGATCAGCCCGGGACAGATCGCACAGGCACGGGCGGAGGGGAAACGCTGGAAACTGATGTGCGCTGCCTGGCAAGAGGATGGCGAGGTGCGGGCCAAAGTGGCCCCAGCATTGATTGGACCGGAGATACCGGCGTATACAGTCGATGGGACGACATCAATTGTCACGCTGGAGAGTGACGTGCTGGGTTCGCTCTCCCTTATCGAGACAAACCCGAGCCCGGATACCACCGCCTATGGTTTGCTGGCGGACTTCCTGATTGCCATAAAATAAAATTCAGTCGTCGGGAAGGGGTGAGTAGCGAAGAT
>JARROY010000106.1:12631-20141 GCA_037383445.1 Anaerolineales bacterium
GGTGAGTTGCGAAGATCCCCTTATCTTGCGTGTATTAACCCAGCTTTGGGGAAGGTTAGAGTTCTATGATGCAGCTCGATCTCAGGGGACCCACTGCGGGTTGAAACCGCCGATCACCAGGCGAATTGCATTGCCATTGAGTTCGAAGAGCCAAATTTCTGGTGGTTCCGTCAGCAGGGTGACATCGAACCGGGTAGCGGCTAATTTTTTCCCATCCGGGTGCCAGACGATACCCGTATACATATAGGAAGGCGAGTCTGTCAGCGGCAGAAGCTGGGTGGCTGTGGAAGATATTCCGGGAAAGGCCATCAGCCAGATTTGCCGCCCTGGTGTCCAGCGATCTTCGTCTAAATAGCGGCGGGTGAAGGCCAGCGTTAAACCGTCTGGAGAAAAAGCCGGGGAAAAATCTTCCGCCAGCGGGTCTTCGGTGAGGGTGGTGATATTTTTGCCACCCACCTGATAGACCATCAGCCGGCTGCTGAGCACCCGAACAGGCTCCAGTTCCGATGTATCCACTGGCTGGTTCGCCTCTTCGCCAGTGGGGCCGCGTAGAATATCTGTCTCGGACGTGAAGGCTTCTGGAGCGACCAGTGCGGTACCGCCTGGGGCCCAAGTGCCGTTTTCGCCGCTCTGGTTAGGTAAAGAAATACGGTCGCCGGTCTCTGGATTGTAGATGATATACGCCTGATCGGTCGAGTCGTAATAGGAGAGCCTGCCTGTTGAAGACCAGAGGGGCTGCCAGGCTTGATGATTTTCTCGGCTGATTTGCTGCGGCTGGTTGGAGGTTTGTAGGTCTAACAGCCAAATTTGTGAATCGTTCCGCAGATAGGCGAGCTGCTTGCCGTCCGACGAAACGGTTGGTTCAGAACAAATTGCCCGCTGGCAGGTCAGCAAGCGTGAAGGAGAATAATCGCTTTCTTCAATGGTTTCGAAGCGGTCGGATGCAAACAAGTCACTGCCGCCCAGGCTGTTTTCTGCAAAATAATAGAATGTCCGGCCATCCGGCGCAAAATCATAGGCCAGTACGCCTCCCACCTTAGTGAGCTGAATGGTTTCCCCGATCTTGGCAAGCCGCCCTGGATGGTTTGAGGACCGAAGCCCTCAACTTTAGGTGCCAAGATAATCAGCGAGGCCCCAACTGCCAGGATTAAGACTCCGATGGCAATCAGGATCAACGTTCTGCGACCTGTGTTCATACTAGTATTATAAATTAGGAAAGAGGGGTTGCAAGGTTCAATCCGCTGGGTCGGCTAAGAGATTTGAATGTGGCGAGTGAGTCTCTATGATGTGGGGGAAAGGTTTTCAGGTGAAAGATTTCACCTGATGGTAAAATCAGGTCAATATGAGACGTTGGCAATTTTGGTTTGGCGTTGCAATCAGCGCTTTTTTCTTGTATTGGGTGCTTAAAGACATCGAATACAGCACGTTGTGGCAGAAAACCCTCGAAGCCAATTATTGGTTGATCCTCCCAGGGGTGGGGGCGTATTTCATCGGCTTGTGGGTGCGTGCCTGGCGTTGGCATTATTTGCTGCGCCCGGTAAAGCCGATATCCACAAGAAAAATGTTCCCGATTGTGGCCATGGGATATGCCGGCAACAACATCTTCCCAGCGCGGGCCGGTGAGGTTTTGAGAGCGGTGGTCTTGAAGAACAAAGAAGATGTGCCGATCTCTGCGTCTCTTGCCACGATCATCGTTGAACGGGTCTACGATGGGGTGGTGATGCTGGCGTTTATTTTTGTCAATTTGGCCGAACTTTCTCGCCTGACAGAGGAAATCACCCTCTTCCGCAGTTTCTCGATTCAAGATGTGGCCGTCTGGGGCAGCGTGCTCTTCTTCGGTGTGCTGGTGGTTTTCTTGCTGGCTGCTATGTTCCCAAGGCCTACCGAAAAAATCATCCGCTGGCTTGTCGAGCGCCTGGTACCGCAGCGGTTCCGAGAGCGAACCCTGCAAATTGCGGTGCGCTTTTTAGGTGGGTTGGCTTCGCTTCGTTCGCCGGTGGAGGCCTTGATGGTGTTTTTCACCTCGGTGGTCATCTGGCTGCTCGAGACGGTCAAGTATTGGTTTGTGATGCAGGCTTTCCGTTTCTCGGTGAGTTTTTTCGCCCTGATGCTGATGAATGGGGTCGTCAACTTAGCCACCACGATTCCATCTGCGCCCGGTTACCTGGGCACGTTTGATCTCCCGGGAATCAAGATTCTGGAAGCGCATGGGATTGGGGCGGAAACTGCGGCCAGCTACACATTTGTGCTCCATTTCGCCCTGTGGTTCCCGGTCACCCTCCTGGGGCTGTACTACATGTGGCGGGAAGGGATCAAGTGGGGCAAAGTGACGGCCATGGAAAAAAATATCAAACAAGAATCTCTCACGGAGTGACATAGATGAAGATCGCGATTGTCGGGGCTGGGTTCGCCGGCCTGTCTGCTGCCTACGACTTTGCCAAAAATGGGCATGAGGTAGCCATTTATGAGGCTGCTGGCCATGTTGGTGGATTGGCAGCAGGCTTTAAAGAAACTCATTGGGATTGGTCTGTAGAGCGTTATTACCATCATTGGTTTCAGAGCGATGAGCATATGCTCGGCTTGATTCGGGAATTGGGATTGAGCAGTAAGGTGATCTTTCCACGGCCGTACACAGTGGTCTTCCATCAGGGACGCTGGTATCCCTTTGACTCGATTCCCAATGCCTTGCTGTATCCCGGCCTTGGCTGGGGAGTGAACAAAGTCCGCTTTGGGCTGGTAGGGCTCTATCTGCGCCTGACCAATCACTGGAAACCACTTGAAAAGGTCACCGTAGACAGCTGGATGCGCAAATGGGCTGGTGAGAAGGTGTACAGCCAGATGTGGGAACCGCTGGTGATCGGGAAGTTCGGTGAAAAATATGCCAAACAGGTCAATATGGCCTGGTTGTGGGCAAGATTGAAAGCACGCACCACCCGATTGGGTACTTACGAAGGCGGCTTTCAGGCGTTTGCCGATGAGTTTGCTTCGACCCTGACCAAGATGGGGGTGGATTTCAGAATGAACACCCCGGTTGAGTCGATCACCCCGGCCGTGGATGGGAAATTGACTCTCAAGGCGGAGGGCGAAGACCCAATGCTCTATGAGAAGGTGCTGGTGACGACCTCTCCTGGGCTGCTTTCCAGAATCGCATCGACTTTACCCGAGACCTACCTGAAAGGTCTGCTTGAATTGAAAAGCATGGGAGCGGTGGTGCTGACGATGTCACTCAAACACCAGCTATCTACAGACGGCTTTTACTGGTTCAATATGCCCAAAAATGCCGGGTTCCCCTTCTTGGCGCTGGTGGAGCACACCAATTATGTTTCCCCCGAGCATTTTGGCGGAGAGCACATCCTGTATGCCGGGGACTATCTCGAACCAGGGCATGAATATTTTTCACTGAGCAAGGAAGAATTGCTGTCCCGCTTTTTCCCGGCCATCCAGCGGATTAACCCCGAATTTTCTCTCGATTGGGTGATCAAGACCTGGCTGCACCGCACCCAATATGCTCAACCGGTCCCATTGGTCAATCATTCAAAGAACATCCCTCCCATTCAGACGCCCATCCCAGGTTTGTATTTTGCCAGTATGAGTCAGGTGTATCCCTGGGACCGCGGCACCAATTTTGCCGTGGAGATCGGCCGCAAAGCTGCTCGGATGATGATGGCTTGATTTTCATCCGGGTTGGAGTGGTATAAGAAGATGGAGTTAGAAAATTTTACCGAGCTTTTGACGCGCGAAGGCCAGTGGGCGCTGGAATCGGCGATGGCTTTTGCCCCGCGGGAAAAAGATTTTCTGGCCGATTTTAAAATGCTTGCCAAGCGCTTCCCAAGGGAAGTGGCCCGTGCGGCACTGACCATCGCCATCTTGCGCGGTGAAGCGGCCGAGAAATTCCCCCAGGCAGACAAAATGTACTTTACGCGTGAGGCGTTAGAGCAGGCTACCCCCTGGGAAGTCGCCAAAACCCGCGCCAAGCGCTTCGCGGGATTTCGAAGGATTTTTGATTTTGGCTGCTCGGTGGGCAGTGATTCCCTGGCCCTGGCGGCATCCGCCCCTGTGATCGGCGTCGAGCTGGACCCGCTGCGAACGGCCATGGCGCGCCAGAATGCCAAGGCATTGGGTGTGGAGGCGGAGTTTTTGCAGGCCGACCTTGAAAGACTGCCTTTTGACCTCACCGGAGAATTTGTTCAGGAGTCAGCCATCTTCTTTGATCCCGCTCGGCGCCAGGATCACCGGCGGGTATTTTCGGTTGAGGATTACCAGCCAGCCTTGTCGCTCATAGAGCGGTGGCTGCCGCGCATCCCTGCAATGGGGGTCAAGGTTTCCCCAGGCGTGAAGCTGCCGGAACTTGAGCGGTACGATTGCGAGATTGAATTTATCTCCCTGGAAGGCAATTTGAAAGAAGCCGTGTTGTGGTTTGGTCCGCTGAAAACCGCGGAGCGGCGGGCAACCCTGCTTGCCGGAGGTGAGATGGTGACGATGACTGCACACACTCAGCCACCCTTGCCGATCTCTGCTCCACTGGCATATATTTACGAGCCTGACCCATCTATCCTGCGGGCAGGTCTGGTGCAGGCATTGGGGGCAGAATTGGGAGCCGCTCAGCTGGACCCAGAGATCGCTTATCTAACGGCAGATACCCATGTAGAAAATCCATTTGTCCGCTGCTGGCCGGTGGAAGATTGGATGCCGTTCCAGCTAAAACGCCTGCGGGCGACGTTGAGAGATCGGAATGTCGGTCGGGTGACGGTAAAAAAGCGCGGTTCTCCGATCTTACCAGAGGAGTTGGCCCAGATGCTGCGCTTGGATGGGGATGAGGAGAAAACCCTCTTTCTGACGCAACTTGAAGGTTCTCCCGTGGTGGTGATTGCAGGAAACGAACTCACTTCTGCTGGTTAACCGCACCGCTTTGGCTGCTGGCTCGAACCGGGTTCCCAACAAAGTTGTAAGTCAATCTGCAATGATATTGTTTGGCGGGTATCATTCTTTTCAAGTATAATTTTTTCATATTCTATCCAAAAACATGATTAAAAGAGACCCTCTATGGCATTGAAGGGCAATTTAAGAGACTTTACGATCACACAATTACTCAATTTGGTGAATTTGGCCCAAAAAACAGGTACTTTGGTAGTTCAGGGTGCTAACCAGACGGCGAAAGTCACCTTCCGCGAGGGGAAACTGGCTTACGCTGAGATCAGCAATGAAGAAAACAGCCTGGGGGCGATTCTACATAAAGCCAGGATTATCACGGCTGCCCAATATAACACCATCCGGCATCGGGCTTCCAATATGAGCGATAAGGAATTGGGTCTGCTGCTGATCAATTCGGGGTACGTTTCCCAGCAAGATATTATCGGGAGTATGCAGAACCATTTTCTGGACATCCTACAGCGTTTGTTCAGCTGGGTGGAAGGATTGTTCCTTTTCAACGCCGGTGAGCCCCCACCCCAGGACCGCATCCCCATCCGTATGGACCTGGAAAATATTATCATCGAGGGCTCCCGCCGCCTGCGTGAATGGGAGCAGCTGCAGGATGAACTGCCTAACCTGGACCTGGCGCTGAAATTCACTGACCGTCCGGGTGTCAACTTGCAGAAGTTGAACATGAGCGTTGAGGAATGGCGGGTGGTTTCTTATATTAATCCCAAAAATTCGATTAAGCAGATCGGTAAAGCGGCTAAAATGTCCGATTTGGAAATCCGCAGAGTGGTGTACAGCTAGCTGCAGGCTGGGCATGTGGAACGAATAAGAGCTGAAGGTGCTCCACGCAGCTTACCCGGATTGGAAACCGCTATGGCTGGCCAGACCAAAGAAGAGCAAAAGAATCTGGTCAATCGGCTGATCGGCCGCATTCGTTCGTTGTAAATGTTTATTGACTGAGGAATTGGCGTTATGCAAACAGTAAAGATGGTAGTCACAGGCCCATTCAACTCTGGCAAAACAGAGTTTATTCAAACTGTGAGTGAGATTGATGTGGTTTCCACGGAGCGCAAGATCACCTCTGCGGCTGAAAGAGTAAAAGAATCCACCACCGTAGCCATGGACTTTGGCCGGATAACGGTGGATGATGAATTGGTGCTGTATCTATTTGGGACGCCCGGGCAAAAGCGGTTCGATTTTATGTGGGAGATTCTTTCTGAGGGGATGTTGGGGTTTATTGTGATGGTGGACAGCACCCGACCGGAAACCTTCCGCGAAGCCCGGGGTATTTTAGAAACCTTCAGAGCCTATGCACCGACCCCTTATGTGGTGACGGCCAATAAACAGGACAAAGAAGATGCCTGGGATGTGGAAGATATGCGAATTGCTCTGCGCCTGGATAAAAACATCCCGCTGATCCCGACGGTGGCGATGGATAAAGAATCGGTAAAATCCGTCTTGATCAACCTGCTGACGAATATTCTAAAAGAAATTGAGGGGAATAAAAGCTGACCAACTAATGCGTGAAGCTGAAGGTTAATGCCGTGTCCACCATAACCACCGACCAGGGAATCGTCCATTACGAAGTTTTCGGCAGAGGCAGACCTGTCATCCTGCTGCATGGCTGGCTGGGTTCTTGGTATTTGTGGCAGGAGACGATGACCGCCCTTCAGGATTACCGCACGTATGCACTGGATTTTTGGGGATTTGGTGAATCTGGAAAAAAACGCGAGACATACAACATCAGTGATTTTGTCAGCCTGGTGACCCAGTTTATGGACCAATTGGGGATCGTACGAGCGCCAATCATCGGTCACAGCATGGGTGGTACGGTAGCGATGTCTTTTGCTATCCAGCACCCGGATCGGGTGGCAAAAGTAGGCGTGATCGGGTCGCCCGTCCAGGGTGAATCGCTGGCCTTCCTGCTGAAGTTAGCAGGTAAACCCTTTATCGCCAATATTGTGCACAACAGTCTGTGGGCGCTTAACTTGGGAATCCGGATCAGCCGGCCATTGGTGACCAAAGAAAAGCGATGGCCTGAAATGATTGCCGCCGACCTCTCACAGACCACCGCCGAGTCGTTTCTTCTGAGCATCAAATCGCTGCGCTATACCGACTTGAGCGAGGACCTGCATACCATCCCGGTTCCGCTGATGGGCATCTTCGGCGCGAAGGATGTGATTGTAAATCCAAACCAGCACAAACTGATTGAAAAATATGCCCAGCACCCGCAGGTCGTGTACCTTGATGATGCTGGACATTTCCCCATGCTGGATGACAGCCAAATCTTCATCAGAGTGGTGCAGGATTTTCTCTCTGATGAGGCGGTATGATTCAACCAAGGCTGTTTTCTGGGATTTGCGATACCCCTGAATCTCCTTCTCATTTATTTGTTGTTGGACTATAATTGTAAAGTTGCTCCGCAGTTGATGCTCAGGCAAAGACTGCGGTTCATGTATTTTAAGGAATAGTTTAGAATTTAGGCCGAATTATGACGATTGACAATTTGAAAAAATTCCTGATCGGGGACCCATTCCCGACCAGTCATGAAATTCACGAAAGATTGGACAAAATGCGCGCCTTGGCTGTG
>JARROY010000107.1:0-6672 GCA_037383445.1 Anaerolineales bacterium
TTGGTATTTATTGCTCCGTGTAAACAAAATCAGCAGAGCTATCCAGGATCCTCTTTGTTCATCATCAATGCCGATGGCACCCAAATGAACCCGCTGCCATCTTCCCCGATCGGGGATTATGACCCCGCTTGGTCGCCAGTAGATAACAGGATTGTATTCACCTCCATCCGAGACTTTGACCGGCCACAAATTTGGGTATTGGATGTGGATTCGGGACAGTCGGTGAATCTTTCTCAAAACTCACAATCCGACTACCAGCCAGTGTGGTCTCCGGATGGCAGTAAAATACTGTTTTCCTCAAACCGGGTGGTTGGCCGCGCCAAACTATGGGTGATGGATGCTGATGGGCAGAATCTGATGGAATTTTCTCGCAGCGATACCCGGACCAATATTGAATCCGTTTGGTCGCCGGATGGGAAGTTGGTGGTCTATACTCAATTCGATGGGCAGGGACGAGGTATTCCGGTTCTAAAAGGGGCCAATTGGCTGGAGGGCGGTCCTGAAGCGGGAATGGTGGAATTCAGACTATCGGATGATCCAAACGGGATGCGCGAAGCTGAGTTCTCTCCGGATGGTTTGTGGATCGTTTTTTCCTACAATGCTGATCCCAATAATTTGGACATTTATCTCATGCGGGTGAATGGTTCGGAACTTTCTCCTCTAGTTGAAAATGATTCGAATGATTTTGACCCAGCCTGGAGACCCTAAAAAACTCTCTTAACAGTTGTGTTAGGGCAACGAATTTAATATTAGATTTGTTTTCAGATTAATTTTCTGGGTGGTACAATGTAGGGCAAAGTATTGGAACGAACATTGCTACTCTGCATTTAACTTGCCATCAGGGCCATCTATGACGTTAGAACGTGACTCTAATCTAAATGACCGCTACCGGATCCTGGAAATCCTTGGCCAGGGTGGTATGGGGGCCGTTTACCACGCAAGAGACGAAAACCTCGGTGTTGATGTTGCTGTAAAAGAGAATCTATTCACCTCCGAGGAGTATTCGCGCCAATTTAGGCGCGAGGCGACGATTCTGGCAAATATGCGTCACCCCAACCTTCCCCGGGTGATCGACCATTTTGAGGTGGCTGAACAAGGCCAGTACATGGTCATGGATTTCATCGAGGGGGAAGATTTGCGCCAGCGGATGGACAGAATTGGGTCCTTGCAGGACGAAGAAGTCATTATCATTGGCGCTGCGATTTGTGATGCCCTAGACTACCTGCATACCCGCAAACCAATTATCTTGCATCGGGATATCAAACCCGGCAATATCAAAATCAGCCCGGAAGGGCAGGTGTATCTGGTGGATTTTGGCCTGGCAAAGATTGTGGAAGGCACCCAGGTGACTACGACTGGTGCCAGAGCGATGACGCCCGGCTATTCCTCCCCAGAGCAGTATGGCACTGCCCGGACAGATCAGCGCTCAGATGTTTATTCCCTTGGGGCAACGTTGTATGCTGCCCTGACCAATACCATTCCTGAAGATGGTCTGGCACGGGCGATGGAGCAGGCCGACCTGACCCCGATCCGCAAGCGAAACCCGAAAGTTTCTCGCCGGGTGGCAAGCGCGGTTGAAAAGGCGCTTGCTGTCCATCCAGAGGACCGCTACCAGAATGTACTCGAATTTAAAGCTGCTCTGCTGCAGTCTTCCAGCGCGACCCGGCAAATTCAGCATTCTGAAGAATTGACGATCATCCCACCTCCACCGGAAGTGGTCGCCAAGGTCAAAGCAGGAAACCACAAAGAATCCGCTGGAGTGCAGGAGCCCAGCATTTCGGGTAGTTCCAGTACACGCAGACGTAGGATGCGCTGGAGAAGATTCCGCCGCATGATGCTTGGGCTACTTTCGATCATTGTTATGGCCGGGTTTATCTGGACGGGAATGGGGATGCCCGGACGAGAAAAACTGAACGGTGTTGTCCCGGCTCCCTGGTTGGAATGGGCTTTCCAATATACGCCTACCCCAACCGTGGCGACCCCTACATTTACATCTTTCCCCACGGACACGCCTACGATTACCTACACAGTGACACCATCTCCGACGTTAACACCAACCATTACCAATACGCCTACGCCAACCATGACCCCGACCATCACTCCAACCCCCACGCAGATCCGCGTGCCAGGAGTGCCGACTCCAACTGAACAGCCCACAGATTATTTAGAGCCGTTTGAGGATGAACAAATTGCCTTCGCTTCAATGCGCAGCGGTTCTACTCAAATCTGGTTGTATTCATTCTCGGATGGGTCCTTTGAACAGCTGACGGACTTACCCTTTGGGGCTTGCCAACCGGCATGGTCACCTGATGGACGGCTGCTGGCGTTTATTTCTCCCTGCAACAAGAATGCGCGCATCTATGAAGACACTTTTATTTTTGTGCTGGATATGGATAATCGAGAGATCATTCAACTGGCAGTGGAAGAAGGCAGCTTCGACCCGGCTTGGTCTCCCGATGGAACCAGCATGCTGTTTACCAGGGCAGAGAGTTCTGCTAAAAGTGCCATCTACCGCATCAATACCAAGGATTCTTCGATCGATCTGATGCTTAAGGGTCAGCGCTTGGCGTTCAATCCCGCTTGGTCTCCAGATGGGGATCGGTTTGTTTTTGCCAGTACCAATGCCGGATATTATTTCATTTATATTATGGAGAATGATCCCGAAGCCACCGCAGAGTTGTTCGCCCGGACTTTAGATCGGATTTATGTAAAGCCGACTTGGTCTGTACATAACCAGATCGTCTTCTCTGAGGGACCGTTGGACAGCTTCCTGAGTATGTGGCGGATGCCTGCAAGTATGCTTGGGGCAACCGATTTTATCTATAAAGAAGAACAGGTTAATATTGCTGGAAGATATCCGGAATTAGCTCCCGATTTCAATTCTTCCGGCCATTGGATTACCTATGAGAGCTGGCCGACTGGAGATAACAGAGATATTTATATCATTCGAGATGATGGGGAAGTTGTGGTCCGGATTACCACCCACGCCAGAGATGATTTTGATCCAGCCTGGCGGCCTTACCCGCGCCCATAAGATCCAAATTTCTTAAATTATTAACCGAGCTGTTTTGTCAGCTCGGTTTTGCTTTTTCGACCATTTTCTGGGGGATTCTACATGCGGTTTTTGACTAGAGCGGCCAGTTGTTCAAGCGTGTCGAAAGTATCTACATTCAGTTCGGTATCGTCGATACGCACGCCAAAAGTTTCTTCGATGAACAGTGCCAGGTCTACCAGAGAGAACGAATCGACCAGGCCGCCAGAGATCAGCGGTTCATCGGATTGAATTTGCCGATCGGGAGATTTGAGGAGTTCCGCAGCGATATAGCGGCCAATTTTTGATGTGATGTCGGACGTCATGGTCTATCCTTCGAGTGTAAGATTTCTGAATTTTACCAGAGATTTCTCTTTGATATTAGGTGGTGAAAAATCTCTGTGGACAGGGAGCCAGCCGGATTTATTTGAAATTAAAATTATGGGTTGAAAAAAACTGAAATTTTTGAGATAATTGTTATTGATGTCACAAATGGCCTTATACACAAACGAATATTATTAGGTCGAGTTTTATCAACCAAAATTACACAAGAGAGGTAGATTTTATGACAGCACAAATCATTGATGGACAGGCGATCGCCAACACGATCCAAGAGGAGATTAAAGAAAAAGTAGCTGCCCGCGTGGCGGCAGGTAAACCGGTTCCCGGACTGGCCACAGTATTAGTAGGTGAGGACCCGGCTTCGGCGATGTATGTGAGGATGAAGCAGAGGCGCTGTGCAAAGGTTGGGATTCAATCTTTCCATGTGGGACTTCCTGCAGACATTTCCCAGGAAGAATTGGAAAAGAAGGTAGCCGGTCTGAATGCCGATCCGACAGTTAACGGTATCTTGGTCCAGCTGCCCCTGCCTAAAGGACTCGATGAGGAGCGTGTCCTTCAGGCAATTGATATTCAAAAGGATGTGGATGGATTCCATCCGATCAATATTGGCCGCTTGGCTCAGAAAGGCCGCACACCAGTCTTTCTGCCGGCAACGCCTGCCGGATGCATCGAATTATTGGTGCGCTCGGGTGTTACCATGGAAGGAGCAAACGCCGTTGTGCTGGGACGCTCGAATATTGTCGGTATGCCGGTAGCGCTGCTGCTGGTGGAGCGAAACGCCACTGTGACCATCTGCCACTCCCGCACGAAGGACCTGCCGGGTGTGGTTCGCCAGGCGGATATCCTGATTGCAGCTGTTGGATGGCCCGAGATGGTTAAAGGCGACTGGCTGAAAGAGGGTGTCGTGATTATCGATGTTGGCACCAACAAAGTAGATGCTGATAACGATAAGGGCTATAAATGGGTCGGGGATGTCTCCTACGATGAGGCCAAAGACGTTGCTTCCATGATCACCCCTGTGCCTGGTGGGGTCGGCCCGATGACGATCGCCATGCTGCTTCAAAATACCATGCGCGCCGCTGAATTGGCCGACGGGTAAGTTAAGGTTCGAATCATCCAAATAAAAGAGGCACAAATTTCTGTGCCTCTTTTGTTCTTAAGTCATTTTTTCTCCACTGCATCCTATTACTGAAACTGATTGGAAGTTTATTTCAAACTAGGATGGGAGTATTGGACCTATCCCAATGCCACTCTCTAGTTGTCAGACAATTGACTTTCTCCCCAAATCCTGATACACTTGTTGCGCTAAGTTGTCTGACAAATTTTGTGAAAATGAGAACAAACGTGGCCACACTTTTAGTTAAGCATGCAGATATATTAGTGACGATGGATGACCTCCGCCAAGAAATTCCTGACGGCGGTCTTTTTATTCGTGATGGCTTTATTGAACAGGTAGGGCCCACCGCCGAACTGCCCCAAACCGCTGATGAAATTCTCAACCTAAAGGGACATATCGTGCTTCCCGGGCTGATCAATACCCACCATCATTTTTACCAGACCCTTACCCGCGCCGTTCCTGCAGCGCAGGATGCCAATCTGTTCGGTTGGCTGACTACACTCTACCCGATTTGGGCGGGAATCAAACCGGAAGATATCTTCCTCTCTACCCAAACTGCACTTGCCGAACTGGCCCTCACCGGCTGTACCACCGCTTCGGACCATTTATATATTTATCCCAACGGCTCCCGGCTGGATGATGAGATTCATGCCGCGCTTGAGATCGGTGTCCGACTGCATGCCTCGCGCGGGTCGATGAGTTTGGGTGAGAGCAAGGGCGGCTTACCCCCAGACAGTGTGGTGGAAGATGAAGACGCCATCCTTAAAGAGAGCCTGCGCCTGATCCAGACCTATCATGACCCCAACCCGGGTTCGATGACACAAATTGTGTTGGCCCCATGCTCACCTTTCTCTGTGACCAGCGATCTGATGCGGGAAAGTGCCAAATTGGCGCGCGAATACAACTTGCATCTGCACACACATTTGGCAGAAACTGAGGATGAAGACCAGTTCTGTTTGGAGAAATTTGGTCATAAACCGGTGGCCTACATGGAAACCGTGGATTGGATTGGCGAGGACGTTTGGTTTGCCCATTCCGTGCATGTCAATCAGGAGGAGATCGATCTCTATGCCCGGACAGGCTGCGGGGTGGCGCATTGTCCCTCTTCCAATATGCGGCTGGCCTCTGGGATTGCACCCATCGTGGAGATGCTGACTGCTGGAGTGAAAGTCGGCCTCGGCGTGGATGGGTCTGCCAGTAATGATGGCTCCCATATGCTGGCCGAAGCCAGGATGGCAATGCTGCTTTCCAGGGTGGGGGCTGGCGAAGCCGGTTTCTCTCTCTCCAGCGAGGGTTTGCCGCCGCTGATGACCGCCCGCAAGGCTTTAGAATTGGCTACCCGCGGTGGTGCGGCAGTTATGGGGCGGCAGGACATTGGCTCACTGGAGTTAGGCAAATGTGCCGATTTCTTTGCTCTCAACTTGAACCAGCTCGAATATGCCGGGGGACTGCATGACCCTGTCTCCGCGGTGATATTTTGTGCACCGGTGAAAGCCAACTATACGGTTGTTGGGGGCAAAGTGGTGGTTCGCGAAGGGCAGCTGACGACAATTGACCTGCCCACCCAGATTGAAAAACACAACGCTGCCGCAGCCCGGTTGGTGGGGTAGAACGTTTGATTGCTGGAATTTCCTGATGAAGAAATCTGTTCGGATTGTGATCTGTGGTGCGGGGATTGGAGGGGCAGCAGCGGCCTATTTTCTTACCGTTCAACAGGGTGTAAAAGACGTGCTGCTGGTGGATGAAAGACCCCCATTGTCGCTGACCAGTGATAAATCCACCGAGTGCTACCGCAACTGGTGGCCGGGGCCAGGAGATGCAATGGTGCAGATGATGAACCGCAGCATCGACCTGATGGAGTCCCTGGCAGATGAATTCGGCAATGTTTTTCACCTCAATCGCCGCGGCTATCTCTATACCACTACCAATCCTCAAAAAACTGCTGACTTGGAAGGATTTGCCCAGGAAGCCTCATTGTTGGGGGCTGGTGAGGTGCGGATGCACACTCCTGGAGCCTCGACTGATTACCAGACACATTTTCCGGACAGCTACCAGAATACACCGCAAGGTGCAGATCTGATCACGGATCAAACTCTAATCAAGACTCATTTCCCCTACCTGTCACCTGAGGTAGTGGGTGTACTGCATGTGCGCAGGGCTGGCTGGTTGAGTGCCCAGCAGT
>JARROY010000108.1:0-11696 GCA_037383445.1 Anaerolineales bacterium
TACTTTGAAAAACCATCCCACATCATAGGAGTATCATGCAAAAGCTGACTGCAACCCTCAAATCAATTCCCTGGAAAAAAATTCTGATCGGCGTTGGCATACTCCTGGCTTTGGCGGCGGCGTATATCTTTTGGCCGGTCAAGGTCGATCTCTCCTCCCTGGCGGTACCCGAAGGCAAATACGATGTCCGCATCCTGCGGGACAGCTACGGCGTGCCCCATATCTACGGCCAGACCGACCCGGACGTAGCCTTCGGGATGGCTTTTGCCCATGCCGAGGACGATTTCGCCACCATCCAGGGCAGCCTGCTGGCCGGCAAAGGTATGCTCGGGCGGGCCTACGGTCCGGATTCGGCAGCGGTGGATTATTTGGTCGCCCTGCTGCGGGTCTGGGATGTGGTCGATGCCCAATATAAAACCGACATTACGCCGGAAACTAAAGCTATACTGGATGCTTATGCCGAGGGATTGAACCATTATGCCGCCCTGCACCCCGATGAAGTGCTGGTGGCAGATGCGTTCCCGGTCACCGGCAAGGATATGGTGGCGGTATCCGTCTTCCAGGCCCCGATGTACTTCGGCCTGGACGGCCCGATCAGCGAGCTGTTTGCCGGCGAACGCCAGAGCGAGGTTTCACCGCTGCCTGGGGCATGGTACAAATTCACCGATTACCAAAACGGATCGAATGTGTTTGCCGTTGCCCCCAGCCGCAGCGATGATGGCTCGACCTTCTTTGCCGTCAACTCCCACCAGCCATGGCAGGGACCGGTCACCTGGTATGAAATCCACCTGCACAGCGAGGAGGGTTGGGATGTGGTCGGGGCGACCTTCCCGGGTGTGCCGAGCGTGGTCCAGGGCCACAACCAAACCCTGAGCTGGGCGCTGACCGTCAACGACCCCGATCTGACCGATATCTATGTTTTAGAGATCAATCCCGAGAACGAGAACCAATACCTCTTTGACGGTCAATGGCTCGATCTGGAGGTACGCCAAATACCGCTCAAGGTCAAGCTGATCGGGAATTTGGAGATCACCGTCAAACGCGAAGCCTTGTGGTCGGTCTTCGGCCCGGTCGTGCGGCAGGATCATGGGACATATGCCATCCGCTATTCGGGCTTCGGGCAGATTCATATCTTCCAGCAGCTTTACCAGATGAACAAGGCCGCCAACTTTGAGGAATGGCGCACGGCGATGTATAACGGCGCCTTGCCGACGTTCAACGTCGGGTATGCCGACAACCAGGGCAACATCTACTACCTCTACAATGCCAAACTGCCGATCCGGGCAGAAGGCTACCAGTGGGACCTATACCTGCCGGGCACTTCCTCGGATGTGCTCTGGACGGATTATCTCCCCCCGCAAGACCTACCCCAGGTGCTCAATCCGCCTTCTGGTTTCTACCAGAATGCCAACAGCAGTCCATTTTCAGCCACTATAGGGGAAGGCAACCCAGATCCGGCGGATTACTCTCCCACTTTTGGGATCGAAGAATACGAAACCAACCGATCTTTAATGCTCCAGGAATTGTTCGGGTCAGATGACTCGATCAGCTTTGAAGAATTTACCCAATATAAATACAATCTCAGCTATCACCCCGATTCCGATGTGGGCAAAATGCTGAAGATAATTGCCCAACTCACTTTTGACGACCCCCTGCTCCAGGAAGGGCAAAAACTGCTGGCAGAATGGAATCTCAGTGTTGGGATCGACAGCAAGCAAGCCGCCCTGGGTGTGCTGACGATTGATTTCTTATCCGAAAATGTGGAAGATTTTAACAGCTCATCCCTTGCCAAAAACGAATTTACGAGCGAGGATGTGCAAAGTGCCTTTGAACTGGCGGTCGAATATCTCAATACACACTTTAACCAACTCGATCCAGCCTGGGGGGAAGTACAGCGTTTACAGCGCGGGGCTGTCGATACCCCGCTAGGTGGCGGGCCGGATATCCTCCGGGCCGCCTACTCCGAGATGCAGGAGAACGGGCAGTTAAAAGCCTACAGCGGTGACAGCTACATCATGCTGATCGACTGGCGGCCGGATGGGAGCGTAGAATCCTACAGCGTCCACCAGTTCGGCAGCGCCACCATTCGAGAGAACTCCCCTCATTATGACGACCAATCGGAGATGTTCGCCGCCATGCAGCTGAAACCGGTCTGGTTCGACCTGCCGGATATTACCGCCAATCTTGAAGTCGAATACACGCCCTGGACCAGCACCTACGTGAAATGATTGCACAACCTTTCTTAAGGTAATCAGTTCGCCACTCTCGGGGGTCCCTCTGGAGAGTCCGTCTTATCCCCAAATTTGCACCCGGATTACGACATGACTTCCCCAGCAACCAGAGCAAGATCTGACGGTGGATTGAAAATCAAATTGAATTATTAAGCGCCCTCCAAGGCGCTTTTTATTCGTGCCCCTTGCTGAATTAGATACACAGTCCTATAATGACGGGCATTCTTATCACAGAAATGGCATAAAAGCTTATGAAAAAAAGGCTGGATCTTGTAGGTGGTGTTCAGGTTCTGTTGGAGGCCGACCTGCCCGATGGAACTTCTGTCGATCAAGGTTCAATGACTGTTGCCCTTCAAACCATCGAACAACGTGTCAATGGCATGTTAGGCGTCGGAGAGGTACTACTTCAACAAGTGGGCGACCGGCGCATTTTGGTTGAGCTGCCCGGGGAAACCAATCCTGACCGAGCCATCTCGGTGATCGGTGAGACTGGTCAGTTGGAGTTCGTCGATTTTGGCGTGATGAGTGTTCAGGAAATCCAAAGTATGATAGGCACAGAAATCGTTACCGATTATCCTGAACCCGTGCCGGGAACAGAAGGCCAAAAAACGTGGCACACCGTGATCACGGGCCAATCCATCGACCTCGTAAGTGTTCAGGCGGATCAGCTAGGCAAAATTTCCGTTGCTTTTACCTTGGACACAGAAGGTGCCAAAATTTTCCGCGACTATACCAGCAAGAATATCGGCAACAATTTAGCTATTGTCCTGGATAAGCGGGTAATCTCAGCCCCGCAAATCTCAGAAGCCATCACTACTGGACGGGGGAACATTTCAGGGAATTTCACGCAGGAGGAAGCCAACGATCTGGCGGTAAAACTTCGCTATGGATCACTCCCGATTCCATTTCAGGTCGCCCAAAGCAAAACCATCGGTCCTTCCCTTGGGCAAGATTCGCTTGCCAAGAGTTTGAAAGCTGGTGTGATTGGCTTGTCACTTGTATTGTTATTTATGCTCTCCTATTATCGCCTCCCCGGACTGATTGCAGACTTTGCCCTCCTGATCTATGTCGCGTTTGCGGTTGCGCTCTTCAAATTAATTCCGGTTACCCTGACCCTTCCCGGGATCGCTGGTTTCATTCTCAGCATCGGGGTAGCCGTGGACGCAAACATCCTCATATTTGAGCGCATGCGCGAAGAAATGCGCGGCGGTAAAAGCCTGCATGCTGCCATCAATCAAGGTTGGGAGCGTGCTTGGCCGTCTATTCGCGATTCAAATTTCTCCACCCTGATTACCTGTGCGACCCTCTTCTGGTTTGGCAATTTCTTTGGTTCCAGCATCGTGAAAGGATTTGCTGTCACCTTAGCACTCGGTATAGGCATCAGCCTATTTACCGCCATCGTCATTTCCCGCTCTTTCCTGCACCTCACCTTGGATAATATCCGTTTATCCGATCATCGCCCTTGGTTTGGTGTCAAATAAGGTGGTTCGTATGAATATTGTTGGTAAACGCTATTACTACTTTGCTTTTTCTTTATTCTTGATTGTTCCAGGCTTGCTCGGTCTGATCCGTTGGGGACTGCCTCTTTCGATCGATTTTACCGGCGGCAGTTACACGGAACTTGAGTTCGAAGCGGGTAAGATGCCTGGTTTGCAAGCTATCCGTGACCTGTATACAGAATATGATGTTGCAGACGTCGAACCACGTACAAGCGGGGAAAACATATTGGTGGTCAATACCTCAGTGATCGATAATACGTTGAACAGCCAGATTGTCACTGAGATGGGAAATCGTTTCGACAGCGCCATCACCGTTCTGCGTTTTGACTCGGTTGGTCCAAGTATTGGTAAAGAAGTGGGGCTCCGCGCTGCAATAGCTGTTGGACTGGCATCGATTGGTATATTGTTATATATCTGGTATGCCTTCCGAGGTGCTCCCAATGCTCACCGCTATGGGATCAGCGCCATTATTGCCATGCTGCACGATATTGCCGTGGTCTTCGGGATGCAGTCGATTCTCAGCCATTTCTTCGGTTGGGAGGTTGATTCGCTGTTTTTAACGGCTGTGCTGAGCGTGGCGAGTTTCTCGGTACACGACAGCATCGTTGTTTTTGATCGGATCCGCGAAAACTCCCAGAAAAGCCGGCGCACATCTTTTGAAACCATCGTGAACAATTCCATCAATCAGACCTTGATGCGCTCCATCAATACCCAATTGACGGTTTTCTTGACATTAATGGCTTTGGTGATCTTTGGAGGAACAACCCTGCGACACTTCATTGTTATTCTGTTAATCGGTGTGTTGAGTGGGACTTATTCCTCGATCTTTAATGCCTCGCCGATTTTGGTTATCTGGGAAAACCATGAATGGAGGCAATGGTTCCATCGGGCACCAGCGAATATATAATTAAACTGATTAACCTAAAGAATTCTCTAATAATCCCTATCCAAGCGCTCTCAGGAGCGCTTTTTGCTGTTTGGTGTTGTATTCATAGTCAAAATTACAAATTTCGAGCTAATTCAGGGTATAACTTAATCGATAAATAAATCAGGAGAAAAAGTGATGTTTAAACGCATATTGTTGGTTGTCTTGGGTATTTTAGTCGTAGGGATCATAGTCGCTCATCTTGCCGCCAGTCCAGCACCCGATCACCCCTTCTTTGACCAGTTCAGCGCAGACCAGTACCCGCTGGTGATCGCCCATGCTGGGTCTGAGCTGTATCCCACCGATACGATGTACGCCCTGGAAAAGTATGCCGCCATGGGTGTGGACATCTTAGAAATGGACGTGCATATGACTGCTGACGGCGAGATCGTCCTGATCCATGACGACACTCTCGATCGCACCACCGACGGCACGGGAGATGTGCGCCAAATGACACTGGCCGAAATCCAGGCATACGATGCTGGATATTACTGGACCAAAGATGACCAGACCTACCCGTTCCGTGGGATGGGAATCACCGTCCCGACCCTGCGCCAGGTCTTTGAGACCTTTCCCGAATTTGCCATGATTATCGAGATCAAGCAGGATACCCCATCCATGGCCGCCCCGCTTTGTGATCTGATCCGCCAATACAACATGCAGGTTGAGGACGAAGTGCGCGATTTCGTCATCCGTGGCTTTCTATTGATGGCTGGTACGATCACCCCGCAATACCAGGCCCTGCAGGTCCCGGAAAGCCGGGACGGCATCCCGATCGTCACCCGCTTGTTCCTGTGGTTCGCTCATAACCGCAATGTTCAGGTGCATATCTGGACGATCAACGAGGCCGAGGACATGCAGCGCTTCATCGACAAGGGTCTGGATGGAATCATGACCGACCGCACCGATACCTTGCTGGAGATTTTGGGAAGATAAGTATAGTACAATTACTCCCACCCCCCTTTCATTCCTCATGTTGATATCCCTGTCATGATTTCTACTTAACCTACACAAAGCCAATGAACTCCGAAGACCCAACCCTTAAAATTCAACAGCTTGAAAAAGCCATTGCAGCACAAGAACACTTGCGGGGAACTGTAGATGATGCTGTTATCGAAGCCACGATTGGAGCGCTCCGACATCTAATTGATGAACTCAGCCAAGAAGCAAATCCGGCAGATCAAAGAAAACTCGCCACGATCCTCTTTGTAGATGTAGCAGATTCAACCCAATTACTGCTGGATGTGGACCCCGAAGACCATATGGCTGTGATGGATAATGCCCTGCGCCAGCTTGCAGAACCGGTTGTGGAGCATGGTGGAAAGATAAATCGTTTTATGGGGGATGGCTATCTGGCGGTATTTGGCTTGCCAAGAGCAAAAGAAAATGACCCGGAGATGGCTGTTCGAGCAGGGTTGGCCGTATTAGAAAAATCCCAGACGATTGCCCGAATCCTAGAAGACGAAAGGGGATTGAAAAATTTCCAGGTCCGGGTAGGGATCAACACCGGCTTTGTCATGGCCGGGGGATACACCGAAGCCGAGAACACGATCATGGGCACAGCGGTTAACCTGGCAAAGCGTGTGGAAGATGCCGCTCCGCCCGGGGGTTTACTGGTCTCGCATGACACCTACCAACAGGTCAGGGGCCTATTTAACTTCGAGAAAGCCGAATCGATCCAAATGAAAGGCTTTGATGAACCCGTGCAGGTATATCTGGTCAGAGGGGCTATGCCGCATACCTTTCGAGCCTCTACAAGAGGAATAGAAGGGATTGAAACCCCATTGATCGGGCGAGAGAAAGAATTGGCCGATCTCCAAAACACATTTTCGACCATAGAAAACAATCCCGAATCACCTTTTATCACCATCATGGGAGAGGCAGGGATGGGTAAATCCAGACTGCTGCAGGAATTCGAGAATTGGCTTACGCAAGGCGGGTTCAATGTTGCACTCTTCAAAGGCCGGGCTACCTTAGACACCCTGGAACTGCCGTATGGATTATTGAGAGACCTTTTCGCCTCTCAGTTTGAGATTATGGACGACGATTCCCTCTCTACCGTGAGAAAAAAGGTGGCTGACAATTTTTCCCCGTATGCTCAAGAATTGGGTAATTTTGAACAGGCCGCCCATTTTGTTGGGCATATGCTGGGTTATGATTTCAGCAACAGCCCGTATGTGCAAAGTATGTTAGATACCCCACGCCAACTGCACGACCAAGGATTAAACTACCTCGTCCAATATTTTAAAGCGGTCTCCCAGGATAAATCGGTGGCGATTTTTCTTGATGATATCCATTGGGCAGACGAAAGCACATTGGACACATTCATCTACCTCCATGAGCAATTAGCTGGGCAGCCAGTTATGATGATTGCGCTTTCCCGACCAAGCTTACTGGAAAAAAGACCAACCTGGGGAGATATGGTAGCCCATCAACGCATCGACCTTCTCCCACTCAGCACACTCCAGTGCCAACAGTTAGTCGGAGAAGTATTGTATAAAGTGGAGAATATCCCATCCAGTCTGAGCAACTTAATTATTAAAAACGCAGAAGGAAATCCATATTATCTGGAAGAATTGATCAAAATGCTGATGGAAGATGGGGTGATTTCCACAGATGATCCTGTCTGGCAAATAGAATCAGAGCGGCTTAACGATATCCGAATCCCTGCCACCCTCACCGGTGTCTTGCAAGCCAGGTTAGACAGCCTCCCTCCAGATGAACGTACGGCATTACAACAGGCTTCTGTCATTGGCCGTACCTTTTGGGAAGCAGCCGTCTCCTATCTAAGCGCAGAAAATGGACAGGATATCAAACACCTGCCTGCACCTGACGAGATCATCAGGTCATTAAGCAGGCTCGAACATCGTGAGATGATTTCCGAAAACAAAACTTCAACCTTCTCTAACACGAAAGAATATGCTTTTCAACATACACTTCTGCTGGATGTGACTTATGAAAGTGTCCTGCGAAAAAAGAGGCAATCCTATCATGCCTTGATCGCAGATTGGCTGATTGAACAAAGAAAAGAGAGGTCTGGTGAACTAAGCGGTTTGATCGCCACCCACCTCGAAAAAGCCGGTAAAAAGCTGGAAGCGCTGGAATACTTCCACCAGGCAGCCGAATCAGCCAATTTGAACTATGCCATCGATGAAGCGGTGGAATTTTACCGGCATGCTTTGTCCTTGGTGCCAGAGACTGACCTCGATAAAAAATACTCCATTTTATTAGGCAGCGAGAAAGCGCTCAGTTTGAAAGGCAACATCGAATTACAGCAGACTATGCTCGATCAATTAATTCAGACAGCAGATTTGCTGGACGATGATAGAAAGCGAGCTGAAGTCCAGCTCCGGAAAGCCTGGTTTGCCTTTTTTACAAGCAATAGCCAAGACATGATCCGTTCAGCCGACAAAGCCTTAGGCTTTCTCTCTTCGACCAAAAACCATCAATTGGAATGGGAAGTTTATTATGCTTTAGGCTGGGCCTATATGCTGCAAGACAATCTTGATGTTGCCCTCGAGCATGCCGAATCAGCACTAAAGCTGGCCCGTCTAATCCAAAGCAAACGCTGCGAGGCAAATACTCTCAACATATTGGGGTCGATCAAATCGAAGCAGGGAGAGTTATTGCAGTCCTATGAATATATGAATGGTGCTCTAAAACTTGTCCGCGAAATGAATGATCAGGAACGCGTACTCACTGCACAGATCAATCTCTCTGCAACTTTAGTCGCGATGGGTAAGCTCAAAGCAGCCCAAGAACTATTAGAGCAAAGCCTAAAAATAGGCAGAGAAAAAGGTGATATCCACGTAATAACCACGGCATTGATAAACCTGGCATGGGCCACATCTGCTCAGGGCATATGGCAGCCTTCCGTAGAATATGTTGAGGAAGGGTTAGTTCTAATGAGAAAACAAGAGCATATTGAAGCGGTGGCTGAAGGTCTACACTGGCTCGGAAACGCTTTACTCGGGTTGGGGAAACCCGAAAAAGCCATTGAGGCTTTCGGCGAATCGATTGCCATTCGAAAAGAAATTCAACTCCCCCACCTGACTATGGAAAGCAATGCGGGTTTCGCCAAGGCCAAGCTGGATCTGGGAGATTTAACTGGCGCAGAAGCGGTTGTTGACCAAATACTTTCATACCTGGACCAGGGTAACAGCCTGCAAAAAACATGGGAACCGGTATTGGTTTATTGGCGCTGTATTCAGGTGCTGGAGGCAGTTGGCAACCCGCGGTCAGAAGACCTCATAAATGAAGCCTTTCAAATCTTAACCGCCCAGGCGAATAAACTTCCAGAAGGAGAATACCGGCAAAACTATCTCACAAATCTCCCCGGCCACCAGGAAATTATGCGCCGCTGGGAAGAAATCTCAAAGGCATAATCCAATAAAAGATTCATCCAAATAATTTGGAAGGTAATTAGTAAATCTAAAGTATAAAAAAAGTCGTGTGATTCTTCACACGACTTTTTTTCATCGAGCTAGTTCGTTTAGCTTTTAAAAATATTCAATGGCATATATGCGGATACAATGAAGTTTGGGGCATCCACAATTTCACTGATCTTTAGGTCGGCAGCCTCACTGCACAGAATATAAGCCTCACTCCGAGAGAGACCATGCGTAGCTGCCAGCCAATCTATCATATATCGGGTGGCATTCTTAGCATTTTCAAACAAATCAGGTCCATGAGCGGTGGTTACATGAAATCCTTCGGTATCCAATCGGGTTAGCGGGCTGGGAGTTTGGAATTGTAACTCCTTAACGGAGAAATCTTTTCGCACACCAATGCGAAGGGTTACCTCCATGGGAGATTCAATCCCAGTACCACACAATTCCCCATCCCCTTGGGCACTGTGGCAATCGCCACAGGCAAACAAGGCACCTTCTACCAGAACGGGCAACCACACTTTAGAGCCAGGTCCTAAATCACGGATATCTACATTGCCACCATTTTGGCGCGGCGGGATGGTATTAAGCCTTCCCGCCTCAGCCGGGGCTACGCCCATCGTGCCACAGAAAGGTTGAAATGGCAGAACGATATCCTTAACTCCAAAATAGCACTTGTCCCCTTCAAGTTTCCAATGATGAATGTAAGCAAAATTAAAATCATCAGCAAGTAGGCCAAAACCCTCTAAATGACCGCTCCACCCCCAGCCTTTATGCTTCATATCGAGTACGTCAATCTCCAGTGCATCCCCTGGCTTGGCTCCTTTGACAAACACCGACCCAACCAGGGCATGGATGGGAGCAAAATCGATATTGGCTAAATCATCATGACCCCATTCTGAGGTCACTTGGCCACACGGCTCAGGACAATCAAACACAACTGTGTCTCCCGGTTCAATTTCTAGACGGGGTTCAACGGAGTTATCCCAAAATGGTTGCGTAACGCTGCCATCTAAATAATGTTCTGCCATAATTGATCTCCTTTACTAGATAAATATCATTTTCCGATCCAAGCCAGTATATACTGCTCGGTAAAATTGCCCACACCAAAATAATTGAGCGTCAGACCTGCAATTAACATGGCAACCAGGATTGCCAAGAATATGTAATCTTCGGTAGTAAAAACTAACTCCCTGCGGTAGGTTCTCGCATCTATATTATAGTCAAATCCCCGCGCCAAAATGGCAATAGAAATATCTTGAGAACGTTCAAGGGTCGCCAGAAAAATTGGAATCAACAATGCTGTCAACACTTGAACCCGTTGGATTATATTTTTTGGCTGGACATCATAACCGCGGGCTTTTTGTGCATCGGTAATCTTTTGAGTTTGCTGGGATAAAATTCCCACTGTAGCGAATCCCAATGTCAGTGCGACCCCCATCTCCGGAGGCAGCCCTTTTGATACAATCATTTGTAAAATAAAGGCTATCAGTATGGATGCTAAAACCACCACCAATATACGCAGTTCAGACGCCAGGGGAATTCCTCCAATCTGTTCTGGCCATGACAAAAACGCGATGATCGCGAACAACAACCCCAAACCGATAACACCGCTTGCTTCTTTCATCCGATTGTGAGTTTTAGTCCGCCGAGTAAAAGCCAGGACCAAATCCACCGGAGGTGTTGAATATAACAACAGGTGGACGGACAAAACCACACTGAAAAAACGGAAGAAGACCGCCACACCTCGAATAATCCCTTCCACTGTAACCGGAATCCATTCTTTTCCAGGCACTAAATAAAACAAAAAGTATGAGTTCTCTGGTGTAAAGAACAATACCTGGAACATCGAAAACGTTAAAAAGATCACCACTAAAACGCGCAAATTCTTATTAAGGTATTGAGGATCAACCGCTTTCCTTCCCATCAAATACAATAACAAAAACAATATTCCCATCAATATAGGATCAATAATCACAACAGCTATCACGGTTGCAACCGCAAAAAGCAAGAATTTTGATCGAGCATCTAAACGATGCAAATAAGAAGTTCCTTTTTGAAATTCAATTGCCATTTGAAACCCCCAATAGCTTTTCGATCGCCAATTCCAAATCATCTACCTTTACCAGCCATGGTGGGATGCCATGATGACTCATCAACGAGGCTAATCGGGTAGTCTCTGGCATTTCGAGCGAAGTTGCTTTCATCAAGTCCTTGTCTGAGAGCAAATTATTCATCCTTCCATCGAATTTTATTTTACCTTCAGATAATACAACAGCTCGATTAGCAAATGCCGCGGCGTAGTCAATTTGATGGGTGATGATCAAGACAGTTGTACCGGATTCATTTAAACGCTGCAGAATTTCAAAAATCTCCTGTGCCATGCGTGGGTCCTGGCCAGTAGTTGGCTCATCGACGATTAAAATTTCCGGCTCCAGCGAAAGTACAGAAGCTAACGCCAGACGCTGTTTTTGCCCCTTACCTAGATCGAAGACCTCTGAATCGATATAGTCGAGCATATTGACAAATTCCAAAGCTTTGCGGATTCGTTCATCATACTCGCCGGGATCAATTCCATGAGCTTTCAAACCGAAAATAATTTCATCCCGCACATTAAAGGACACGATCTGGTGGTTGGGGTTCTGGAAGCAAA
>JARROY010000109.1:0-6557 GCA_037383445.1 Anaerolineales bacterium
TGGTGACGATAAACTGGATCATCTGCCCCATTCCCTTACTCATGTGCTTGATCTTCTTTTTGCTGCTTTCAAGCATGCCGGTCTGTTCCAGTAACTGCGCTGCCTCTTCTTTTGCACTCCCCTTATCCATTCCCTTTAATGATGCCAGGTACAGGATGCAGTCAATGGCACGCAGGTCTTTATACAGCCCTTTCGATTCGGGCAAATACCCAATCCTATCTTTGGTTGCTTCGATCATTGGCGCGCCGAACAGCAGTACTTCTCCCGAATCTGGCTTCATGAAATCTAGGATTACTTTGATGGTGGTACTTTTACCGGCGCCATTTGGACCGATCAGGCCAAGAATCTCCCCAGGACTTACCGAGAAGCTAACGTCCTTAACTGCTTCCAGGTCATTGTACGATTTATACAGGTGTGAAACTGAAACTATCTCCATTGGATCTCCTCTTTTTTTCAAAATCATCATTATTAGTATGATGAAGATTAAGATTTCGCATCTCACCATAGAAATTGTATCTTTGTATAATTGTATCATTGTATCATTGCTTGTATTGTATAGAAAATTCATAATAATGTCAAGAAGAATTTTCTATGATGTTACCTTGGAGTGGCGCTTTGCTTCGAATTTGACAATGCAAAGCATAGTTTGAAGTAATGCCTATGGCAAAATCTACCTTTCAAGTCATCTTTATGCCAGGATAAAAAGTTTAAATTCCGCTCCCTTAGGCACGAATCTGGCACGCTCAAGGGAAAAACATTTTTTCAATTCATGCATATAATGGAAAAAGGAACCCTTTACAAGTGGAGGCTCTTCTGATGAGCAAAATAAAATCTGTCATCAAACGCAACGGCACCCAAGTGGATTTCAACCAACTGCGCATCAACAACGCCATCTACCGGGCGGCCGTATCGGTTGGCGGGCGGGACTATGAGCAAGCGAAAAAACTCGGCGCACAGGTCACCGCCATCCTTGAAGAAAAGTACGCGCCGGATCAGATTCCGAATGTAGAGGATATTCAGGATGTGATCGAAAAAGTGCTCATCGAAAACGGGCATGCCCAGGTAGCCAAGCATTACATCTTATACCGGGAGGAACGCACCCGCATCCGCGAGCGCGCCAACCGGGAGCGAAACCAGCACGACTCCGGGAACATCCCATGGGAAAAGATTTGGCGGGCATTGGATTGGGCGGTAGATCATAATCTCAACCACATTGAGGGGCTAAATCAACGCGTTGCGGCGGGCGAGATGCAAGAGATAGTCATGGAATCAGAGGTGGTTTACCGCCAGGATATAGAGCAGATCGCAGAGCAGGTCTTGGCGCGCCAAGACGAAATTCGCATCGTGATCGTCGCCGGGCCTTCCTCTTCAGGAAAGACCACCACCACCAAGATTTTGAACGAAAAACTGCGCCGCAGCGGTTTCCAACTCAAAGAGCTCGGGTTGGATAACTATTTTTACGACCTCGAGATGCATCCCAAAGACGAGTTTGGAGACTACGATTTTGAAACCCCGCAGGCGATGGACCTCGAGTTGATCAATACCCAGGTCAACCAGATGCTGAAAGGGGAAACCGTGTTGATCCCCCATTACGATTTCAAACTCGGTAAGCGCACCCTGGCCCAAACCGAGCTGCATTTCGAGCCCAACGAGATGATCTTAATCGACAGCCTGTTCGGGCTTTACCCGGAGATGCTGAGCGGAGTCGAGGATTCAGTCAAGATGAAGATCTACATCGAACCGCTCCTGCAGATGAAAACCAACCAGGGTAAATATGTGCGCTGGACAGATATCCGCTTGATGCGCCGGATGCTGCGCGACAGCATCCATCGTGCCTATGATTACGAGCGCACCCTGACCCATTGGCATTACGTGCGCTCCAGCGAGCGGCGCAATATCATCCCCTATATGCAGTACGCCGATTATGTGATCAACAGCGCCATGCCCTACGAACTCTCGATCTACACCCCAAAACTGATCGATTCGTTTCGCCTCTGGGTGCAGAAATATGCTGATGATCCGCTGCGGGAAGATGCCTACACCCGGGCAGAACGGGTGCTCGGACTGCTGGAGCAGGTCTTGCCTTACCCAGATGATTCGGTTGTCCCGGAGCATTCTGTCATCCGGGAGTTCATCGGGGGGAGCATTTACGACTAGGACTAACTGGAAGAATTATTTGAGTTTTTCTTCAGGGTGACCATCACCGTGCCCGCCAGGGCAAACATCATCCCGACGATTTGAGGCATGCCGGGTCGCTCTCCGAGAAAAATCCAGGCCAAGATGGCGATTTGGACCAGCATGGTATTGTTGATCATACTGGATTCGGTGGCAGACAGAATCCGGAGCGTATGGTTCCAGAGCGTGAAGGCAAAGGCCGTATTGACCAGTGCCAGCCACAAAACGATTCCCCATTGAGTCAATCCCAAAGTGGGCGGTGCTTCAACCGCCAACCCAAGCAGCAAGAGCAGCACCCCGCCGATCCCCATACTGACAACCGTGACCGTCAGGGCTGGAATCTGCCCCAGACGGTTAATCCCGCGGCCGATGATCGACGCCGCAGAAGTGGCTGAGACACTGGTCACGCCGACCAGCAGCCCCAGGGCCATCCCAGTTTCGATCCCGGCGGGGTAAAAATACACCAGCACCCCCACCAAAAAGACACCAATACCTGCCCACTGCAATCGGGTAGGCAGTTCCTTCAGCAGCGGGATGCTGAGCAAAGCCACCAGCGGGGCACTCAGGTTGAGCAGCAGACTGAAGGTGATTGCAGGCAGCAGCTGGAGCCCCAGGAACTGCGTCCCCTGTGTAATGGTATAGTACACCAATCCTAGCAGAACCAGCTTCAACCACTGCGGACGGGTGAGTTGTGGCAGGTTCCGAGCCTGGCCAGAACGGATGAAGACCGGCAGCAGCAGCAAAAAAGCCAGGCTGTAGCGCATGCCAGCGAAGGTGAAGGCGGGGATATCTGCAAGGCCAAATTTGACCAGCACCCAAGAGGTTGACCACAGGAAAGTAACCAGCAGTGCCTGCAGGATAGCAGTGAGATGCGATTTTCTTTCTGGTTCAGGCTTGGAAAAATTAGAGGAGGTCATTATCGAAAAGATCAAAACCCTCGACAATACTCACATCTTGCTCGAGGAAATCTTTCAGTAAGTTATAGGTGTTTTTGATCGATCCCATCTTGGCATAATAGAGATGCTCGTTCTTGCCTTTTTTGACAAACTGCACCATGCCAGCTGATCTTAACGTTTGCAGGTGATGGGTAACCGTGGGTGCCCGCAGGCGCAGGCGGCGGGCCAGCTCGGCCGGAGTGAGCTGCTCTTGCAGCAAATAGCGCAATATCCGCATCCGGGTGGGATCGGTCATCGCTTTCAGCTGCTGGAGCAACTCCTCTGGCACAATCTCTCCCGGGACAAGCGATTCCTCCTCCAGGCGCGCCCCAAACAAGATCAGGTGCTGGTCTTGCTCCAGGTTGCCATGGAGCACTCCCCGGGCACACCAATACGAGGGAGCTAAGACAACTTGATCTCCTGCTCCCAAGCCACCGAGGGCTAGCTGCTCATTAATCGATTGAAGATAGGCTGCCACGCCTTTCTGTTCTACCGCCTGTTTGGCTTGTGTCAGGGCTTTTTCTAGTTTCGGGCTGATCCTTTTTTCCTCTTCAGAGAAGAAGACTTCGTAATATACCTGCAGCGCTTCAAGGTAATTTTGACCGAAGCTGATAGGCTCGGCATATACTTTAAATATTTTTTCAACCCGATTGGCTGAGACCGTCCCAGGTACAATTTGCCTGCTGGCGCCCTGCTGGCGCCAAAGATGGAGATAGTCATCAACTAATCCCTGGTCCCAGCTGCCGCTCTGCGAAACCCGATTGAGCATCTCTAGCCCCTGCCCTGATTCAAACGGGCAAAGTCTCAGGACCGACAAACGGTCTTCCACCGGGATACGCTTGAGGGAAACCAGGGCAGTGGCGGCATCCTTGGGCGCAGATAAAGAATGAACCCAGTTTAGCGGCGGGTTGAAATTCCCCACAATCACTTCAAGGAAGTCTCTGGCTTTACTTGGTAATCGAGACCGGACACCTGCCGCCCATGCCCCTCTGAGGCCAAATTCATCCGGGAAATGCAAGACATACAAGCTGGTAAAAAAATCATACGCCGTGCCCTGATCCCAGAGTATCTTAATTTCTTGATTGGTTGCCATGCATGCATCCTCATTTAGAGCTTTGGTAAGCGGGGTATGGGTTATTGGTATTGTAATCTATACCTTGGTTAGCAGCAAACCCAACCCTGTTTTTCGATCTTCCGAGCAATTCTAATCTAAATAGAGCCAAGTTTTTTACCCATCATACCGGGAGTCAGGAACCTCCAAACAAACAAGCCTGAAGATTAACTTTCAGGCCTGTTGACATGGATCATCCAAGCATCCTTATTGAGCATGGATATCGGCGGCTCTTTCCAAAATATCCGCAATTTGAGCGAGATGCTCTTTGTAGTGTATATTGACATCGAGCGAGTATGTAAAGGAGAGCCTGACCATACTGGCTTTCCGGCTGACCACTTCGGCCGGAATTTGGTTAATCAATGAGACCAGTTCTTTCTGAGCTTGGCGCAGCTTTTGCAGCAGTTTATCGGTAGTCGGGTAGAGCACCAGCAAAGACTTTAGCCGGGCCGGCGTCCCGGAGGTGTAGGGATGCACTTCCCTCCCGGCCAAATAGGAACCCAACCAGTGAATCGAGTCGTTTTCCGAGGCAACCAGATGGGCCAGCACCTCTTTTACGCTCCATTCACCGGCAGCATGCCGGTATTCCAACTGGGCTTCATTCTGCCCCTCAAGCATTTGTTCGAGTTTTTGATTGACCTTTTGGAAGTACTCATCCAGCCTATCGGCAATATCATGGGTGGTTGCCGGCACTTCCGGTACTGGAAAGGCTGAAAGGGTCAGGCGGGATTGGCGCAACTCTTGCCCATGGTAGTATTCCACATCAATCGTATCCCCAGCATGGTTGTCCGCATAGACTTTGAGCAGTGCGGGGGTCTCATTGATGGGGACTCCTGCCAACGAGATAATCGTATCCCCCCCGGTGATTCCCGCATTGGCAGCGCCCCGGCCTTCGATTACGCTGTTGATATGCATTCCGTACTCGGTCGCCAGATTGTTTTTGGCGGCATACTCTGGGGTCACCCATTCTCCCACTGTAACGCCCAGGAAAGGCCGGTTCCATAACCGCGGGTCACGAGCCTGTTCCATCAACTCTTTCATGTTATCGAGGCCGTTCTGCCAGAGATCTTTCAGCCGATCAACTTCATCTTGCTCAAGCCCCGCATGGCTGATGGTTACCGCTGTCCTACCCTGATCTGCCTCTAACGAGATAGTCACCTCACCAGCACTCAGGTTATCAGGGGTAAGAAAGGCAAACACAATTCGTTTTTCGGGTACAACTTCCCTGAACAGGAAAGCTATCTTTCCAAGGGTGCCATGCTGCAACTGTAAAAGGTTGTCCACGGCTACCTTGCCGGATACATGATCGGCAAACCAGTCAGACCAGCCAGAACGGGTTGAAAATAGATAATAGATTTGGGAAATTGGCGCCTCAATCTGGATTTCAGCGGTTACTTCCTTTGTGGATACTACTTGTGTGGTCAATGATCACCTCCATAAACATACTGGTTGAAATAATAACGAATCCTTCCGGATACGGATTTTTTTAACTCATTCGGCAACCTTGAGAATGCGAGCTCAGTCCTTCATACCGCTGCATTCCACCTGCGCTTTGGCTTCACAGCAGCCAGGTGTGTAGGTCTCACACTCCGGCGAAATTACCGAGAGGATTTCTTCTTGGTTCTCTTCGGCAGATTGTTGTTTTAGATATTTATTTCCAAAAACCAATTTTAGATTGAACATTTATCGTTCCTTGTTTTCTATCCGCCGCGTAACCGGCTGCACGATCAGGACTGAGCGCTTACTGCCCTCCCGGTAATCTCTTCCACCTGCTGGAACTGGCTTGGTGTGAGCGGGCCAAACTTCAGGGCACCTGCATTTTCCTTTACTTGACGCTCATTACGGAATCCGGGAATAGGGATCAGCCGCTCGCTGCGCGCCCAAAGCCAGGCGATCGCGCCCTGCACCAGGGTGCGGCCGTCACTGGTGAGCACCTCGCTAAGATGCTTGATATCGAGCATGATATCCGAGATACGCCCCTCAGAAAAATTCCAGTCGCTGCGAATATCGTTTTCTGGAAGGGTCGTTGTTGGGTTAAATTTTCCACTGAGGAGACCCATCGCCAGCGGACCGCGAATGATGCCCGCCAGATCGTACTGCTCTAAGGCCGCAATCATTTTGCGTGGGGTTTCACCAAGGTGATGGGCCGCATGCAGCGCAAACTGCACAGCGGCATAGTTCGGATTGTTGGTCCAGGCAGTTGCATTCTTGACAGAGTCCGTGCTCCAACCAAAGGCGCGGATTTTGCCTTCCTGCACCAGAGATTCCAGCGTCTCTTCTACCATCGCAGTATCCCCATCGTAATCCCCCCAATGGAACTGGTAGAGATCAATGTA
>JARROY010000110.1:0-6542 GCA_037383445.1 Anaerolineales bacterium
GTGGATTCAGTGCATGAAGATATTTTTATCGATTATCCAGAAGCCGCTGTGGAAGCAATTGAAGACGCAATGGGACAATTTCGCATGTTAGGATTCCTCAATGCAAGCGGTATCCTGGCTTTTATGCCGCAGAATATTCCCAACCGTGGTCTCCCCGATAATTCATTTGCGAATTATCAAGCGATATTGGCGACGACCAACTATTTTCAGACATCTATTGCTGAATGGAACTCTGAAGAAGTAAGTTACAGCGAGGTACGTTCCTTGCAAATTAACAATTTTGGAGATTTACCGCTGATTGTGCTCAGCCGCGGACTGCAGGAGCCAAATCCCCTCATTTCTGAGATCGATAACCAAAAAATGTGGGAGGTAATGCAGGAATGGCAATCTGAATTGGTAGGACTGTCGTCTCAAGGCAAACAAGTCATTGCTGAACAAAGCGGTCATAACATTCAACTAGACCAGCCCGATCTTGTGATTGAGGCAATCCGAGAGATACTACATGTGATTCGAGAATAATCATCGAAAATTTTTTAGAGAATAATATTGCTCAAACCACCAAGGTAGGGTGGACATTTTTGAAGAAAACTTAATATTATTCAAAATACAGACAGTACTTACTGCCTGTATTTGATGACAATTTAAATCAATTTATGCTATGATTCGGTAGGAGTCTGATGCTCACTTTACAAAGATAGGCGGATAGATCATGCGTAGTTGGCGACGAATTTTCTATTTTTTGTTACTGAATGTATTGATTTCAGCTGTGACCACCTGGACAGTGGTCACAATCCTGCTGAAGAATTATTCGCCGCAGGTCGGCCAATCTGCCCCAACTTTGGTGCGCCAGACCGAAGCTGGGGATGGCGAGGTGTTGATTACCCAACCCCCCGCCGCCTCCCTTGACCAACCAGACGAGAATGTGGACGTAGTACCTGAACTGTTGGAGATTCAGGGTGTGATTGGGGTGGGAGATCTGGATACCGAGAGGGTGATCCTCAAACATATTGGTGATGTGGAGGTATCCTTGCTTGGCTGGCAGCTGCAGGATCAGGACGGGCATGTGTTTTCTTTTCCGGCGTTAACCATCTTCAGCGGCGGAGCGGTGACTATTTTCAGCCGTGTTGGGACAAGCACTGTGGTGGAATTGTATTGGGGGCTTGATGAGCCCATCTGGACGCCAGGGGAGAAGGCGTTTCTGCTTGACCCGCAGGGGGACATTCAGGCCGTTTACACGATTCCATAGCGAGAGGTTAGAACCGTGGCAAAATTCGACCGTGCGATTGAAGCAATTATTCAAAATGCGATAGAAAACGGGGCCTTTGATAACCTGCGCGGCAAGGGGAAACCGCTGGATTTACGCGAGAATCCACTGGTTGCCAAAGAATGGCGCATGGCGTATTCCATGTTGGAGCAGGAAGGGTTTGCCCTGCCATGGATGGAAGACCGCAAGGAGATTGAGAAAGAACTGCAGCAAGCACAGAAAATCCTCAAGCGAACCTGGGATTGGCGGGCGGCTAAACATGCCCAAGGGGAGGACAATCCTTTGGTGGAAAGCGAATGGCGAAAGATCCAAGCCCAGTTCAGTGAGGTGGTTGCAGACCTCAACAAGCGCATTGATCACTATAATGCCCAAATCCCATCGGATATTTTTTACCGCCCACGCATAGATGTAGAGCAGGAGGTTGCAAATCTTTCCCAGAGTTGAGCAGCCTGATGCTGTAAAGGAGTATAAAGCCCCAATCTAAAGCTTATTGCTTGCCAAGACCCTCAGCCTCTGATAGACTTTAACACATCCCCCGCATTCCATTGACCTGTTTTCTAACCCATGCAGGGAAGCAATTTTTAACCCAAATTGGCCACCCAGATGTGCTGATATGGGTTGATCATAAACTAACAACCAATAACCAAAAACACCTAACTAAACTATGACCCAAGCTTTATATCGTAAATGGCGTCCCGCAAAATGGGACCAAGTGGTTGGACAACAACACGTCGTCCAACCGCTCCGGAACGCAGTGGCAGCAGGCAAACAGGGGCATGCATACCTGTTCGCCGGACCACGTGGTACGGGGAAGACGACCGTGGCGCGCATCTTGGCCAAGGCGGTTAACTGTTTGGAGCCCGACCTTGCTGCCCGTCCCTGTGACAAATGTGCGCACTGCCAGGCTGTCAGGACAGGCAATTTCCTTGACCTGATCGAGATCGATGCTGCTTCCAATACCAGTGTGGAAGACGTGCGCGACCTGCGCGAAAAGATCAACTTCTCCCCTAACCAGGGGCGCTACAAAGTGTATTTGATCGATGAAGTCCACATGCTCTCAACCGCGGCGTTTAACGCCCTGCTGAAGACCCTGGAAGAACCGCCCCCGCATGCCATCTTTGTGCTGGCGACTACCGAAGTGCATAAAATTCCGGCGACGGTGCTCTCGCGCTGCCAGCGGCACGAGTTCCGCCGCATCCCGGTAGTGGAGATGGTCGCCCACCTGAGAGAAATGGCCCAGGGCGAAGGGCTTACCGTCGATACCGAAGTGCTCCAATTGGTGGCGCGCCAGGCCACTGGCAGCTTGCGAGACGCGATTTCGCTGCTCGACCAGCTCTCGGCATTGGGTGAGGAGATCTCGCTGGAAGCCGCCCAAACCGTTTTAGGCACGGCGACCAGCCAATCTGTGATCGACTTAATTGAAGCAATTTTAGAGAACGATTCCAGCCGAGCGATGGATCATTTACATGCCAGCTTGGATGCAGGCAGCGACCCGCGCCAATTTGCCCGCCAGGTGGTGGAGTATCTGCGGGGGGTGATGCTGGTACGGGTGGGCAACGCTAATATGGTGGATACAACCCGCGAGGCACTGCAGCATATGGCCCACCATGCCCAAGGATTCGGCAGCAGCGATCAGCTTCTGCAGGTTATCCGAGCATTCAATACGGCCGCTACCGGCTCCAGAGGAGCCTGGCAGCCTTCACTTCCGCTGGAATTGGCAATCGTCGAATCGATCTCCGCCCCGGCTGAGGTACCGACGGCAACACCCCTGCACAGCGCTCCGGCAGTCTCCGCGGCACCTGCACAGGGTCCTCCACCAAGTGCCGTAAAAACCGAGCAGAAACGCCCTGCGTCTCCCAAATCTCAAACCCGGCAAGATACGGGCGATCGATGGGAACAGATCATGCGGCTGCTCAAAAAAACCAGCCCAAATACGACTGGCTTATTAAATAGTAAGATCTGCCAGCATACCTGGGAAGATGGGGTGCTCAGTTTGTATTACGGCAGCAATGTGTTGAAAGATAAAATGGAGCAGGAAAACCATCTCGATGCGCTCAAACATGCCGCGGAGCAGGTGTTGGGCGAAAGTGTCGAAGTGCAGTGTTTTGTTGCCGGCGGTGGGGGTGGTCTACCACCCGGAGTAGACAGTTCTGGCCGGGTTGCCGCAGCTATGCGCCTGGGTGGAAAAATTGTTGACATCAATGAACTGGCATCCGACGCTGAATCGGATGAGGAATAGGAAAGGAAACAAACGTGAAACGAGGCGGCTTACCTAAAGGAATGGCACAGCAGATCCAAGCGCTGCAGCAGCAATTTCAGGAGGCGCAATCCGAACTAGCTGAAGCCGAAGTGATCGGTTCGGCCGGAGGGGGTGTGATTAAGATAACCTTGCGCGGTGACCAGACCTGCACCAAAGTTGAGATTGACCCCGATATGCTGGCGGACACCGATCATGAAATGCTGCAGGATTTGGTGCTGGCAGCCTTCAACCAGGCGCAGGAAAAATTAGCCCAACTGACTGCCGAAAAGCTTGGACCGTTCTCCAGTATGCTGGGAATGTAGCGTTTAATTAAAGGAAGACCGATGTTGATCCCAGAACCCGTGCAGCGCTTGATTGATGCCTTTTCCCGCTTGCCCGGCGTGGGGCCTAAAACCGCCTCGCGCCTGACTTTTTTCCTGCTGCGCGGGGACGAAACCCTTTCCGTCGAACTGGCCGAAGCTCTCGCTGAACTAAAAGAGAACACGGCCTACTGCCAGCAGTGCTGGAACATCACCACCGCCGACCGGACGCTGTGCGAAGTGTGTGCCCATCCCCAGCGAGATGCTTCGGTGATCTGTGTGGTGGAAGAACCGCTGGATGTGCTGGCTCTGGAGCGCACCGGCGGATTTGAGGGACAGTATCATGTGCTGCACGGCGCGCTCTCCCCGATCGAAGGTGTTGGGCCGGAAGATTTAAAGATCGCCGATCTGGTTGCCAGGGTAAACAAGGGCGGCGTGCGGGAAATTATATTAGCCACCAACCCCAGTATGGAAGGGGATGCGACAGCCATGTATCTGCAGCAGCAGTTGGCCGGCAGCAGCACCCGGGTCACTCGTTTGGCGCGCGGCTTACCCATCGGTGGAGACCTGGAATATGCCGACCAGAACACTTTGCTGCGAGCATTGGCCGGACGCCAGGAGATGGAAGATTAATTGTTTTAAAGATGTGATTGAAACGGGGGAGAACACCTGAGCAATGTGATCGGAATACGGACTTGGGACCTGGGTCTCTCCCGCTGAAAACCCATTGAGACAAGCTGCGAAGGGTAAAAAAAGATGCTGAGAGAAGCTGGCGCGCGCAACCCTAGACTAAAATAGCGGTTTAAAATTTTAAGGTTGCTGGTCAACTTATTCTGTAAATACCCTTGACTAAAACCTTGATCGCGGTATAATCATCAGGCTAGAACGATCTCGCACTACAATACCTGCAGATCACTAACAATCGAGCATAACCACTGACGAGACCGATGTCCTCAAGGAAGATCGAGACATCGGGTTTTGTTCTCTCAGAATCCTTGACAGGGGTAGGACAGGCTGGTAGAATCCCGCCCGTTCGCTTGCCGGCAGAACCCCTTCCGGCAAGAGTGCTCGCAGAACCTTAACAATTGAAAAGTGACAGCAATGTCAATACCAACAAATAAACTGAACTTGTGCTCAGATCCGCAGAAACAAAACTTAACACACCGCAAGGTGTGCGAAAAATTTTCTACGGAGAGTTTGATCCTGGCTCAGGATGAACGTTGGCGGCGTGCTTAATACATGCAAGTCGAACGAGGAACTATGTACTCGTATATAGTCTCCTAGTGGCGAACGGGTGAGTAACGCGTTGGTGACCTGCCCCGAAGAGGGGAATAACAACTTGAAAGAGTTGCTAATACCCCATAATATCATTAGGGTTAGAGGCCTTTTGATTAAAGGAGTAATCCGCTTCGGGAGGGGCCTGCGTCCCATCAGCTAGTTGGTAGGGTAATGGCCTACCAAGGCGACGACGGGTAGGGGGCCTGAGAGGGTGGCCCCCCACAATGGTACTGAAACACGGACCATACACCTACGGGTGGCAGCAGTAGGGAATATTGCCCAATGGACGAAAGTCTGAGGCAGCAACGCCGCGTGTGCGATGAAGGTCTTCGGATTGTAAAGCACTTTTACGTGGGAAGAGGAAGGACGGTACCACGTGAATAAGGATCGGCCAACTACGTGCCAGCAGCCGCGGTAACACGTAGGATTCGAACGTTATCCGGAATTACTGGGCGTAAAGCGCGTGTAGGCGGTTTAGAAAGTTGGGTGTTAAATCTCCGGGCTCAACCCGGAGTCGTCGCCCAATACTACTAGACTAGAGGACGGTAGAGGGAGGTGGAATTCCGGGTGTAGCGGTGAAATGCGTAGATACCCGGAGGAACACCAGTGGCGAAGGCGGCCTCCTGGGTCGTACCTGACGCTCAGACGCGAAAGCTAGGGTAGCAAACGGGATTAGAAACCCCGGTAGTCCTAGCCGTAAACGATGTAGACTTGGTGTTGGTGGTGTGAAATCCATCAGTGCCACAGCTAACGCAGTAAGTCTACCGCCTGGGGATTACGACCGCAAGGTTAAAACTCAAAGGAATTGACGGGTCCCCGCACAAGCAGCGGAGCGTGTGGTTTAATTCGATGCTACGCGAAGAACCTTACCTGGGTTTGACATATAGGTGGTAGGGAGCCGAAAGGTGACCGACTCTTCGGAGAGCCTATACAGGTGATGCATGGCTGTCGTCAGCTCGTGCCGTGAGGTGTCCGGTTAAGTCCGGTAACGAGCGCAACCCTCGCTGTATGTTACAAGTGTCATACGGGACTGCCGGTATAAAGCCGGAGGAAGGTGGGGATGACGTCAAGTCAGCATGGCCTTTATATCCAGGGCTACACACACGCTACAATGGCCGGCACAATGGGTCGCCAAGCCGCGAGGCGGAGCTAATCCTGAAAGTCGGTCTCAGTTCGGATTGTAGGCTGCAACCCGCCTGCATGAAGTTGGAGTTGCTAGTAACCGCGCGTCAGCAATAGTGCGGTGAATACGTTCCCGGGCCTTGTACACACCGCCCGTCACGTCATGGAAGCTGGCAACACCTGAAGCCGGTATCCTAACCGTAAGGAGGGAGCCGTCGAAGGTGGGGCTGGTGAATGGGAAGAAGTCGTAACAAGGTAGGTGTACCGGAAGGTTCGCCTGGATCTCCTCCTTTCTAGGGAGAAATGTGCCAAGGTTTAG
>JARROY010000111.1:0-6509 GCA_037383445.1 Anaerolineales bacterium
AGTACGTATGAAAATCTATTGAGACTTTGTGGATTATTTGGATATGAAGTAACAGTATCAGGTTGAATGAATCTCCCCAATGTTGGACTATAGAATCTGGCATTGAAATCGATTAACTGAATGTAAGAGTAGTCTCGTTGCCCTGTGAAACCAAAATCGGTGAATCGGCTATGTTCGCTCAATTGGTCTTTCGCCGCCATCTATCGCGTGAAGACTCCCGCAGCGTAGCCGACCACGCGTGAGTAATCCCCGCTGGTAGATCCTGAAGTGGCATAATGCAGGATATGCGCCTGTGTCGCCCCTAAGGCTTTGGCGGCCGTCATCACGGCCAGCACCGGCAGGAAACCGCAGGCCTGCCCTTTCCCGCTGCGGTGCACTTCGATAACTTCCTCTGTGTCGAAAGAGGCAATCGCCTCCAGCATCGCCAGGTCCAGCTGGTTTGCCGCTGCTTCGGGGTAGAAGTGAGACAGATCCGTGCTCGCAATCAGGAGCGCCTTTTTTTCTTTCAATACGGCGGCCAGCGCCTTCCCGAGGGCGATTCCGGTCTCCGGGAGGCTGTCCGAGACCATCACCGGGAGCAGCTCGAACTTTCCAGCTACGGCAACTTGCAGGAAGGGCAGCTCGATCTCGATGGCGTGCTCCCGGTCCTGCCGCACCAATGCCAGCTCTTCCCTGGCAGTCTCTTGCAGCTGCTCTTTCAATTTAAATAAACTGTCAGTATCCACAGGGACCTCGCCCAGCGGGGTCGAATAGCGCTCATGAGAAGTCGTCAGCAGGCGCTCGGGGTATCCACGGTGGTAGGGGGAGACTACCGCGATCGTCTCGTAGCTGTTGCCCTGGATGGTGCGGAAGGCATACCCGGCCACCGGCCCGGAATAGTGATGCCCGGCATGCGGTGCAATTAAGGCCACGATCTCGCCCGGTATTTCCGTGGGGGCGGCGTGCTGGAGGTAGGTTTCTACATCAAGGTGTAACTGCTGGGGGTTGGCACTGTACCACGTTCCGGCCAGTGCTGCCGGGCGGGTATTTATTGGGTTCATCATATCCATCCATGCCAGGGGTGTCCACTGCCGAACGAGACAGTCATCCCGTCTGGATCAAAAAGCGCCCTGGCGGTCTATCATCATTGTACACAATTTTCGGGGGTCTGGAGCAAAGATCAGCCGTATTTCCGCCGCAGGTCGTGATAAGAAGCTCGCATCCAGGGGTGGGTGATCTTCAGCTTGCCGCTGTGCCAAAGGTAATCCTGGTACACCCAGGCCGCTTCCTCCAGAGAACGCGCCAAAGCCGAACTCAACCGGTCTGCATACGGCGGGACGCCCTTCTGGTCCCAGGAAATTTTATCGGCCACAAACAGGACCAGGTCCATCGAGGTGGGGTCGGGGCGCAGGGTGGTGTGGCAGCCAATTGCCCCCAGGACCTCCGGGTCTGCTACGCCGAACAGTTCCTCCGCCATCACAGCGGAGATTTTCTGGTGCAGCAGCTGCGGCACAGACTCCTCTTCTGGCAGGATGTCCAGGCTCAATGCTTTAGCCGCTTCCAGGCGCTGCGGGTTGGGAAATACGGCGCTGATATCGTGCATCCAGCCGGCTACGGCAGCACCCTGCGGGTCTGCGCCGAACCGCTGTGCCAACTGAGAGGCGGTATCCGCCACCTGGCCGCAGTGCACGGCCGTTTTCGGATGGCCGTGATGGTTTAGAAAAGCGGCAGCATCTCTTGGAATGCTGCCGCTGAAATTAACTGTTTGGATCAGGGAGGATAAAATGGCGTGCACCGCGGTTTATCCGGCTGGGCTGGGGACAGAGATTTCCTCGAGGTCGATCCCTAAAACAATCAGGTGCTCTTCCAGGTCGGCGATCTGTTCCTTGAACTTGTTTTCCATCTCTGTCAGCAGGTCGCTGCCCGACCGGCGTTTGAGGCGGGCTTCCATCTTCAGCTGCCAGGCGGGGGATTCTTCCAGGTGATTGATGCGCGCTTTCAGGTCGGCGATCACCCCATCCAGCCGCTTCAATTCCACTTTTAGGGCGGCAATTTCCTGCTCTTTGGTCTGGTTCAGAGACTCGATCGGTCGGTCTGGCTGCTCCGAGAGGGACCGCAGCGCTTTGAGATCGCGGTTGGCGTAAGCCTGGTTGACCCGGGTCATCACTTCTTCCCGCCATTTCTTTTCCACAGGATCGGAGGTCAGGTCTGGGTGGAATCGGCGCGCCAGTTCGCGGAAAAGGTTCTTGATCTGCTCTTCCATTTTGGGGCCGTACTTGGACTTTTTCTGTTTATCGATCTTGCGCCAGCCGTTGTTTTCATCCCGGTCTGTGTAGGTGAATTCTTCCTCTTCCGAGGAGTCGAAATCATCCATCTTCCCATTCCCGCCCGATTTCTTCGATTCCAGGGTCTCGTACAATTTCCGCCGCAGTGCTCGCAGGTAGCCCTCAAGGTGGCCAACCCGTTCGTTATAGAGCACCATAAATTCGTGGATGGTCACACGTGTGTTGAATAATTCCAATTCGAGAATAGCAATATATTCGCGCTTTTTGTTCAAGCGCAGCCGGAGCATGGTCAGTTCGGCATCTGCAGTGGATTGTAAACTTTTATGATTTTTTGAGTTTGATTTTCATTTCTTTGCTGTCATGGTTTGAAGTCTCAAATTCCAAATGGTCATTATATCGCAAAAATCCAGTTTGGTGGGTAATCTGCCTAAAAATGTCCGAATTTCCACCATTCTGGTTGACTTTGCAGTAAAATAATTTGACGGAAAGGCGCGCGTGGATATCCCACAATATCCCACATGTATCCCACATCTGCTCTGCGTTTTCCCACATTTTTCCACAGAAAATTGGAGGTTATCCACCAATTTAGAACAGTTATCCACAATTAATTAAGCAATATCCACACTTTAAGGTCAAGTTATCCAGAGGATATTCACAGCAACTGCAGTAGGGAGAAAAATGAGTAAGAAGATCGAAGTATTAATCACATTACCGATACCAGATGAATTGATTGAGCAAGTCGCTCAGGTTTCTGACAAGCTTTCCGTGACCGTCCTGCCTGCCAGGGAAGGTAGAGAGATATCCTCTGAGCAGTGGCAAAAAGCTGAAGTGCTGTACACTTTGCATACCCTGCCGCTTCCTGAACAAGCGCCAAATTTGCGCTGGGTACAGACCTCCCTGGCTGGGGTGGACAAAATTCGAGAAAACCCCCTGTTCGAAAAGCAAGATCTGGTGCTGACCACGATGAGCGGAGGGAATTCTTCTCAGGTGGCAGAGTACGTGCTCACCATGATCCTGGCTTTAGGCCATATCCTGCCGCAGTTTTTGAACCTCCAGCGTAAAAAAACCTGGATGGAAGAAAAGGGTAAGAACTATGTTCCGGTAGAACTGCGGGGCAGTACCGTCGGGATTGTTGGTTACGGAAGCATCGGAAGACAGGTTGCCCGCTTGGTATCCGGGTTCGGCGCAGCGGTGTTGGGAACCAAACGCGACCTGATGAACCCGGGCGATGAGGGCTACTCGAAAGACGACAGGGGTGATCCGCAGGGAGATTTGTTCACGAGGCTGTATCCGCCGCAGGCCTTGCGCTCGATGGTGGGGGAATGCGATTTTGTTGTCGTCAGCGTTCCGCTTACCAGCAGTACGGTCGGTCTGCTAGGGAAAGAACAGCTGGCGGCTATGAAACCATCTGCCTATCTTGTCGACATCTCCCGCGGAGGGGTGGTCGATCATGAGGCCTTGATCGCGGCTCTTAATCAAGAGCAGTTGGCAGGGGCGGCATTGGATGTCTTCCCGGAAGAACCGCTTCCGGAGGATAGTCCCCTTTGGGAGATGTCCAATGTGATTATTACCCCGCACATCGCCGGGTTCAGCGGCCGCTATAACCAGCGTGCAAATGACCTGTTTGTCGAAAACCTGGGGCGTTATCTGGCAGGAGAAGAGTTATTGAACAAGGTGGATTTTGATCGGGAGTATTAATGTATGGCGATTAAAGGTTTGATCTTTGATTTGGGAAATACCTTGATGTACTTTGCTGGTGACTGGCCGGAAGTGTTTATGGTGGCAGACAAAGCGATGGTGAAATATCTTGTGCAGACCGGCTGTGACCTGGACCAGGACCGCTTTGCCCTGGAATTTCGGGATCAGCTCCGCGAGTACTACGTCGCGCGCGAGCAGGAGCATGTCGAACTCACCACTGCCCATATCCTCAAAAATTTATTGACCGAGCATGGCTATCCCTCTGTTCCCGACCAGGTGGTGGAGCGGGCTCTCGAAAGTTTTTATCAAGAAACCCAGGCTTATTGGCTGCCTGAGCAAGATGCCTCGGCGACCCTGGCAGCCCTGAAGTCTCAGGATTATCATCTGGGAGTCATCTCGAATGCCAGTGACGATGCCGATGTGCAGAATCTGGTTGATAAAGCCGAGGTGCGCCCCTACCTGGATTTTGTGCTCTCTTCGGCGTCTTGCGGCATCCGCAAACCAAACCCGGAAATTTTCAACATTGCCCTTAAGCGCTGGGGTTTCTCCCCGCAGGAGGTCGCCATGGTGGGGGACACCTTGGACGCCGATGTGCTGGGTGGTAAAAACGCTGGATTATATACCATCTGGATCACCCGGCGTGTTGGCGCATCCCCGAACCCCGCCAAGCTAGACCACATTCAGCCGGATGCAACCATCCAAACGCTGGCAGAATTGCCCGCCCTGCTGGCAGATATACCCTGAGGGCGGGAATAACTAGTCTCTTTACCGGAAGTTTGTGATCGATATATATAAAAAAGGCCGCTGCACGTCAGCGGCCTTTCACGATTAAAACCTTGATTTGATGGAACAATCTGCTGTCTAAAACAGGATCGAGGTTAATTCTTTGCGGTATTCGCGGGTTTCAGGACTTTTGGCATCCATCAAGATCAATAAGCCGACCATCGCCTGGCGGACTTCTCCATTCATGAAGTTCTTATCTTGACGGAGAATTTCTAGTAAGCCGTCGGCGGCGGCTGGAAAATTGCCCAGAGTGATCAGCTTTAAAGCATGCCGGAAAGCGATACTGAGGTTGCTGGGCAGGAAATAGTCTTCGCTTGTCTCTAGTTTGCTGATCGATTGGGCCAGGGGGATCAGCTGTTGGGCATCCAAAAACTGCTTCCCCGCAGGGAAATCCATCAGCACCGCCAGGGCGTCGCTGGCTTCTCCCTGAGAGATAAGAGACTTCGCCAGCCCCAGCAGAGCAGCGCTGTTGTCCGGGTCTGTTTTCAGGGTTTTCCGAAAGGAAATAGCCGCCTTATCGAACTGCTTCATCTCCAGCATGCCTTGGGCTCGCTCCAGTTCCAGGCTCCCGGCGGTGGGTACCAGGTTCCGGATGAAATCTCGCACGAAGCCCTCAGTTTGCACCCCGATAAATTCATTCACCAATTGGCCCTTGTGAAATGCTTTGACCGTCGGCAGGCTGCGAATTCCCAGATGGATGTTAAGGTTGGGGTTTTCGTCAGCATTCACTTTTGCCAGCCGGAATGCGCCGTTCCCTTCCATCACCAGTTTTTCTAGGATCGGGGTCAGCATGTGGCAGGGCTGGCACCATTCAGCCCAAAAATCGACAATCACCGGGATGGTGTTGGAATAGACGACAACCTCATTTTGGAAGCTGGTTTCATCAACCTCAATGATATGTTCGGATGACATCATGCGCAGCGCTCCTTAAAAGGAACTTGTTTTCTCATACTTATATCGTACCAAAGGTTTGTTAAAAATGTGTAGATATTTTCAACCAATCTTTAAAAGAATCATGGTTTTTATGGCATTCGACCTCACTGATCTGGAACAAATCGCAAATGGATTTCGTATTAATTCAGCAGAGACTAAAACTTTCGTCGGATGCACAACTTTCTATCTCGGCGTATAATTAATCACATGTCCGCGGACGTTGAGATGTTAGGATTACAATAAAATAAAGAAGGCGATGACCTATGAATGGTGTAATTGGAAAAATTAACCGTTTTGGATGGCTGCTGTTGGTAGCTTTTTTGCTGGTGGCCTGCAATTTACAAACCCCTGCCCAAACCTCACCTACTGCCCCTTCCGATGCCCTGCCAGCTGTATCGGTGGGTCCCCTGCCGCCGCAGCTGGTGGAAACCTCCCCCTTAGCAGGAGGCCGAATTCCAGTTGCCGGAGCGATCACCTTCTATTTTAACCAACCCATGGACCGCACTTCTGTGGAGACCGCGATCCAATCCTCCCCGGCGTTGAACGGCAGTTTTGCCTGGAAGGATGATCTGTCCCTGACCTTTACCCCAGCACAACACTGGCCAGCCAATACTGCCTTGAATATTAACATTGCAGATTCGGCAGCCTCCAGCGAAGGATTGACCCTGGAGCAGCCAGCCAGTGTAAGTTTCCAAACTGCCGATTACCTGCAGTTGGTGCAATCCCTGCCAGAACAGCAGGCCAAGGAAATCAACCCCCAGGCCGCGATTGTAGCCTCCTTCAACCAGCCGGTTGTGCCGCTGGGGGCTGAATCGGCCGATGCCCCGGCCG
>JARROY010000112.1:0-12257 GCA_037383445.1 Anaerolineales bacterium
ACCAACAATTCCGATGGCTTTTAAATTCTTTGCACCCATCACAGCCCCCATACCGGTTCTTCCTGCTAATCGGCCATTGTCGCACATAATACTAGCAAAATTAATTTTATTTTCACCTGCCCGGCCAATCCCGGCAACCTTTACACTCGGATAACCGGTCTCTTCCTTTATTGCATCTTGAATTTGATAGGTATCCATCCCCCAAAGATGTTGGGCTGACCTTATCTCGACATTTTGATTATGGATGAAAAGATATACAGGCTCTTCGGATCTGCCAGTGAGCCAAATGCCATCATATCCAGCCTTACGTAGTTCAACACCCCAAAAACCCCCAATATTTGATTCTCCCCAAAGACCAGTCGCTGGGGATTTAGCACAGATAACAAATCTCCCTGCAGTTGGGCCAGCTGTCCCTGTCAATGGACCACTCATAAAAAGTAATACGGCTTCAGGAGATAATGGATCTAAGTCAGGCGTAATCACATCATACAGCATCCTTGCAGCTAATGATGCACCCCCAATGTAATCATGTTGCCAAGTTTCAGGTACGTGAAAAGTATCAACCCATCCACGGGTTAAATCAACCTTTAATATATTTTGCATAAATTTATTAATCACCAATGACCTTTTCGGTTACGGCTTGAGCACTTCTCACAAACTCGAGCACAGTGGGCACATTCCGCATCATGTATCCCAAATTGCCTTTTACCACCAATTTCCTTGTTAGCATAGCCTGCATCGGATCAAGATCGCCTTTCAAGACCCGGACAAAATTGGAATAGGGTGCAGAAAGTACAAATGCAGCTTCAAGCGGCTCGGAAGAATCCAATATCATTGCCCCTCGACATTTGCCATGCCATAGATCAAGATAAATATTTACTCCATCGGTAAGAACATTATCCGACAGGATTTCAAAAACAAGATCTCCCTCCCACTTGTGCGCAATACGCCCATATTTTTCACTCGAGTTTAGATATGCTGCAAAACCATCCAACCAATCCTTTTCGGGGAATATACCAGTCATTCGATGACCTCCATGAAAAATATATTACTTCACTCATAAATAATTAGACCGAATTATAATCCATACTTATGATCTAAAAAATAAAGAACCGTCCGAAAACGGTTCTTTGGTGCGCTGGGAGGGAATCGAACCCTCACGCCTTGCGGCACGTGGCCCTCAACCACGCCTGTCTACCAGTTCCAGCACCAGCGCTGGCATTCCGTATTATAATCAGCCCTAGAAAGATGTCAAGCATGCCATCTTCATTCCTGAGATTCAGAGGAGTTTTTAATGCGAATAGTACTTGATGCAATGGGAAGCGATAATTATCCAGAACCCGAGGTAATCGCAGCGGTAGAAGCAGCAAAAAGATTTGGGGATGAGATATTTCTTGTAGGGCAACAGGATAAATTGTTTCCCCTTCTTGAAAAACATAATCCTTCCAAAGCACCAGTCACTTTAATTCATGCTCCTGAAGTATTTGAAATGACCGATAAAATTTCCGGCAGCGTACTGAGAAAAGCAGAAAACTCCATGGGTGTTGGGATGAATCTTCTTAAAGAGGGAAAAGCAGATGCATTTGTTACCGCGGGAAATACCGGGGGTGCGATGGCAATTGGCCTTGCCCGCCTGGGGAGAATAAAGGGAGTCAAACGACCAGCACTCTGTGCTCTATTTCCAGTTAAAGGCGGCCAAGCCGTGGTTACAGACGTTGGTGCTAACGCAATTTGCAAACCGGAATTCCTTCTCCAATTTGCTATAATGGGATCTCTTTATGCTCAAACTGTTCTTAACATTGAAAATCCGCGGGTCGGATTGGTTTCTAATGGTGAAGAAGCTGGCAAAGGTAACGACCTTGTAAAAGAGACCTACCCACTGCTTGAACACAGCGATTTGAATTTCATTGGAAATATAGAAGGAAAAGAGTTATTTGGTGGTGAAGTTGATGTTGCGGTCACTGACGGATTTACCGGCAATGTCATGGTCAAGGTCAGTGAAGCAGTTGCTAAATTACTCACACAACAATTGAGAGAACATTTAATGTCTTCCCCGATTACTAAAATAGGTGCTGCCCTTGCCAAACCTGCATTTGCAGAATTGAAAAAAGACCTCGATCCCGCCGAGGTTGGGGCTATCCCCCTTCTCGGTCTGGACGGATTGGTGTTTGTCGGTCATGGCAGATCTGATCACCAGGCACTATTCAGCGCAATCATAAAAGCGAGGCAAGCTGTTGCGGCAGATTTACTGACTATTCTAAGAAAAGCAATTCAAGAAAAATTAAACTAAAAACCTTGGTCAAATCAAGGAGAAAGTTAGAATTCTATCTGTTGCAGATCAATGCCTTCAATTGATCAAAACTACAGTCCTTAAAATACTTCCGGAATGCCTTCGCTTCTCGAAGCAGTGGATTTAGCTGTTCCATAATCACATCAATATTGGTATGGTTATCCATCGATAATTCTTTGCCACGGTTGATGACGAGATTTCCTGCATCTTCATTTTGGATTATCACCTTACCTGAAGCTACCAGCCATTCAAGACCTAACCTAATCGTTGCTTCAGTATGCGCCATCGCAGAGGCAAGCTCTACGAGATTTGTTCGCCCATTTTTCTTTGTGATAACAAATTTACACAAACCTGCGAGTCTTGAGATAAAGAGATCAAAATCATCCAAATCAGGCTTAATTCCAAAAACAATAATTAACTTTGAATTGACTTCCTCAATAACTGATCGTAAGCTTGCTAAATTTGGCGGGCAGTGCCAGATGACCAGCACATCCCCTTCAGCTAACTCGTGCCTGCCCCTTCCACCATATTGACTCATATCCAGTGCTTCCGACCATACAACAACACCTGATTTTTCAGTCAGAATTCTAAGTAACCCTTCTTCCGGATTCGCAGTCATTCTTAAATCTTCCACTTCAATTTCAAACCCCGGTATATCAACAGGTTCGGGTTCTATTACTCGAAAATCGATTAATTCCACCAACACATCATACTCACCTTTAAATATATTTTTACGAGCCGAAAAGGCAAGGTCAAAAACACCATTAGGCAAATCCCACCCAGCACCTTGCCACCAAACAACCCGTCTTTGCACACCAAGCTCATCCTCGACGATCAATTGCAAATGTTCTTCTGTCCGCCCAATATAGCCATGGCTAATCAATTTAAGGTTTTTAGATACGAATACCAAAGGTGGATTTCCTGGTCCAAATGGAGCCAGACTCTCGAATTGTTCCACCAGCGAAAGGGAAATATCGTTCAAATCGAGTAAAAGATCATAAACAAGTTCCGGTTCGGTTTCTTCCCTGCCAAGCTGAAATTCCACTTCTTCATTAAATCGCTCTCGGAAACGATCAAAAATGAGAAGCTTTGAGTCCTAAACCTGCAGCCATGGGATGCCCACCATAACTTTCTAAAAGATCATGACATGCCGTTATTGCCCTGCTAATATCACACCCAGGGACAGAGCGGGCAGAGCCGTGCGCCATCCCTTTATCATCCATAGTTAGAAGAATGGCAGGTTTGTGGTATCTCTCAACCAGTCGACTGGCAACAATCCCTAGTACTCCGGCTGGCCAATACTGGTTTGCAAGGACCAAAGCAGAATTTGTAACGAGTGAGGGGTCCCTTTCTAACTGAGTAATCGCTGCCTGAAAAACCTGGCTAGTAAGAAGTTTTCGCTGGGCGTTCAAACCTTCTAACTGGTTTGCGAACACTCTTACTTTTGATTCTTGGTTAGAGGTCAAGAAATCCACAATACCGTTTGCGTCACCCAGCCTCCCAAGTGAGTTCAATCTCGGTGCAATACTGTAGCTGATATCTTCTTCCGTTAAGCCAGGCTGGAGTAATTCTGCATTTTCAAACAATATCTCCAATCCTAGGCGATTAGTGTTTCTCAAAATATTAAGTCCACACTGGAGCAAATAGCGTGTATCACCATGTAATAGAGCGATATCTGCGACAATTCCCAAAGCAACTAGATCCAAAAATCCTTCAAGGTCTTCTGTCCTTCATTGACTATGAAATAATCCTTCAATAAGTTTATACGCGACGCCTACACCAGGTAATGTGGAAAGTGGGTGTTTTTCTGGCAAAAGTTTGGGATTGATAATCACATCTGCCTCCGGTAACTCGACAGGCAGATCATGATGGTCGGAGATTATAAATTTTATATTTCTTCCCCTTGCGTATTGAACTGCTTCATGGGCACTGATACCTGTGTCACATGTCACAACTAGTTCAACACCCTTATCTATCATCTTAGCTAGATTTTTGACATTTACACCATGAGATTCAATCGCTCTAATTGGAATATGATAAACAACATCAGCACCAAGCATTCTTAGAGCCGAGACCAATAACGTGGTTGAGGTCTGTCCATCCACATCAAAATCACCCCATATCCCTATTCTGCTACCACTTCGAATCGCATTTTCTAATATATTTACTGCTTCATCCATTCCTGGCATTTCTACAGGAAGAGAAGGATGGTAACTTTGGGGGTCAATAAAAGCTCTAGCTTCATCGGGATTGGTAATTCCTCGTGAGGCGAGTATTTCAGCAACCAATTGATTTCCGCCAGCAGCAGAAACCAATTCCTCTGATGTCTGTGGCCGAGGAACTTCAATCCACTTCATCGTTAAAACTCTATTTCCTGAATTTGTTCAAAATCAATCATCACCTCAAGTTTAGCTTGGCTCACCTCTCTTTTGTCATCCACCAATCCAGCTTTTTCTCCACGGTTACAAAGAGACCGATATTCACAAAACCGGCATTGAGTCTTATCGTCGGTAAGTAGGTAATCATCTATTCCCTCCAAGGAGGCGATTTCGACGATCATGCTGGTAATAAATTCTTCATCTTGAACCATCGTTTCTTTTTGGTAATCAAACTTCACCGACTCTTCTGGACTGTTTGCATACCAATAGACCATCTTAATATTCTCTGGATTAACTCCCTCACCATCTAGAAAAACGTGTCCCGCCTTTGCTAATACATAGGGATACACTTTTGTTTGTAATCGTTGTTTCAACCATGGGCGGGACCCAGGTTTTCGGCTAGTTTTCCAATCATAAATAATAAACTTATCCTTTTCCTCCAAAACTATTAGATCAAATTTAGCTAACAATCCATAGCCTGCCAGATGGGTTGTTAATACTCGTTCTGGGAAAAGCTGACTAGATGATGTGGCTGGCAAATTGCTCATAAAATTTTCCCACCAAACCTTCAAGTTTTCACCTGAAACCATTTGAGATAAAAGTTTTGGTGGAACACCGAGAAAAAACTGATGAACTAGTCGATGAAAATCTGCACCTTGCTGCATCAATTCTTCATTCAGAAGAGCCGGTTCAGCCTCTATTGCAGGCCATCCAAGCTTTTCAACATATTTCAAATAAAACCGTCTTCTGCAATCTTGAAAATCTTGCAAACTAGCCTGACTGAATTGAAAGTCATTCAAATTTGCCATACCCATGCTCCTTAGCAAAAACTTGGAGGGCAACAAAAGGCAATGCTTGTAATTTATCGCCTCTCCTACCGGTATTCCAAGTAATAACCAATTCTTGTTTGGCTCTCGTTATTCCAACGTAAAGCAATCGGAGACGCTCACGAACATAATCTATACGAGCTTTCTCAGTAGCCACGCCCTCTTGATATCTTGCATTTGGATCGGAGGAACAAACAAACTCTAATTGTGCCAACGCCTCTGCCTGCAAATTTAAACTATCACGGATAAACCACTTCTCTGAAATATAATTATCGAATGGCTGACCGGATGGAAAATCATAATTGTTAACTGACATCAGGTAGACCCGATCCCATTCCAAACCCTTTGCGATAACAGCCAATTCTTCAGTGAGTTCTGGTAAACGCCAGTCATTGTGCTCTTTAATCGTCCCACCAAGAACTACAGCTAATTTATGAGCGATAGCGAGCTCTGTTGTATTTTCAAACAAGTCCTGAGCAAAGGTGAGAACCATTTGATCAATTGGAAGTAGCACTGCTCCCTGCCATCGTCGTACAACTTCCCGAAATTCTGATAAATGGTAAATAATTTCCTCGGACACCCCATCTGCAGCAAGGTTATCTAACCAGTCCTTACCTGGAAATGGCCAGATAAAATCTTCAACATGATCAATTTTCTCAATCCATTCAGAAATAACTCTAATCTGGTCTGAAAGTTCTTCTTCATCTCGATCTTCTCTTCTCCAGACGAGATAAACCCGTGACAACCGCTTGGCAGATTTTGGGTCAGCAAGATACTGCATAATGTTTGCAATTGCTCCAGCAGCCAACCGAGTCGTCGAACTCGACCGCAGCAAGCTATCTACAGGATCAAGACCTTTATCTCTCAATCTGTCTACCAGTTGAAATCCCCTGGTGTTTCTTGGCACGAGTACAGCAACGGTTTTATCTGGATTTTCCTCAACCCACCTTGTCACAGAATTAGCAACTGTGATTAATTCTTCTTCAGGGGTGTAACCCTCTTCAACCAAAATAATTTTTTCCGGCGTATCCTCAGGATTCGGTTGGGGATCACCAAAAGGTGCTGGTACGATATAAGGGAGATCCAGAGCGTTACGAACCTCAAATCTCGGATGTTCTTCCATTGTCCAATCAATAAGGTGATTCGCTAAATTTATAATAGATGGACTTGACCGTCCGGAATTTGGCAACTCTCTTTGGAAGGCTGCTTCATTGCTGATGAATTTTTTCAAATGCTCTGGTGTTGCTGTCGTAAATGTTTCAAAGATCGCCTGGTTTGGATCTCCAACACGTACCCAGTTACCTTTAGGTCCCGCCAACTCACGGAGGATGTTCTCTTGAAGTAAGCTACTGTCTTGGGCTTCATCCTCTAATATATATGGCCATCGCTGTTGGAGTCTCAATAAATATTGAGGATCTTGTCTAATTGCCTGCAGAGCTAATCGAATTAGGTCATCAAAATCAACAGCACCCCGGTAAGCTAACGCCCTCTGATAGCCATCATAAATTTCTAAACCCATTTTTGCTAGGTTCAAAGGATAATTTATACTTACCAATCTAGCTCCTAACTGACCCGGAGTCAGTTCTTTATCTTTTGCATAACGGATAAACGCTAATGTGATTTCACCAACCAAGTCTGGTAAGCGATTTCTTCGTAACCATTCTCTCTTATTTTCATCATCCTCCGAATCGACGTGGAAATAGTCATCTATCGATCGAGGATTTCCTTGCAACCATGCTTGAACAACCTCGTTTCTAATTGATGTCGCTGCCCGTTCATCGATAATCTGAAAATCATCTGCCAATCCAACCAGACCAGGCCTTTCCCTGACAATATCATGGGCAAGTCCATGCAAAGTACGCACCCGGTATCCTATTTGGGGCAGCAATCCCTCCATTTCAATAAACTCACCAATTCGCTTGGAAAAATTATCTACCGCAGAATTTACCAAAGTAACAATTAAAATCTCCTGATCATCCTCCAAATATCCACCAGAGATTAATTTAGACGCAAGGACAGAGAGGGTCCAGGTTTTACCACTGCCCGGAACTGCAGCAACACCCATATAACCGCTGTTGTACGCTAAAACTTCTTCTTGTTTGGGCCTTGGAATAAATTCTGTCACTAATCTGACCTTCTTGGTGCCTGCCTAACTTGTTGGTAAACCCTTTGCAGCGTTCTTAAAAGAAGACCATCGTTTTCATATCCAGATTCTGATAGTTCGCTGAGTCCTAAATATATCTTCCGTTTGCACCGGCGGATTAAACCAATTATCAATCGATACAAAGCCTCATGATTGGTTTCCACTTCATCTATGTCTGTCCAAAAACGGTCTTTGGGCCAATTTCTGTTTAGCACATAGGGATGTGTCAATGGCTGGTAAATCCGCTCATTCCAACCATGGCTTGCAATATCTAACCAAAACTGATATTCAACTGCCCGATTGCGCATTAAAAAAGTATAAGCCGGCGCTAGTAAAACCGAATCCTCATCTTCAATTTGCCAACTGCGAATATATTGAGCCGCTACAACACCTTCCTGAACCATTTCGATGTACTCTTTGCCTAAAGGTTTATCAAGAACCAGGTCGCTACCTGTAATCCACCGAAAGTTACGAATCGAATCGATTAAATTCGCAGCAGTTTCTCCGGCGGACAATTGAGTGTGGAATCCGTATCCTGGCTGAGAAATCACTTCACCAAAAATCCTCCCTAAAAAGATATCTAATTCTTCCTCACCACCCTGCCGGTAATTTTCAAGCCAATTTCGTAGATGCTCATATCGTTCCCCCAACGCATATGAGATACGCTCTTGGAACAAAGGCTTAATCGTTCCAAACGAAGCCAGTTTGAGGACACCATCCTCAAATTTGTATATTTGTTCAGAAAGTAACTGAGCCCTGACCAGATCCATCCCATCAATTGCCTGGATAAACATATAGGCGAGATCAAAACTAGTTGGCTGCAAACCCCAATCTGGATAGGCCAGCATTGCCAAAGTTAGCAAAGCTTGGGAGACAGGCTCATCCCTCAAAGAACGCGATGGTCTATGGGACCTTGTTGGAATCCCTAACCTATTTAGCTTTTCGGACAAGGAAAAACGCAATGCATCAGATAGAAAAGGTGAAAGTACAACAATTTCACCTGGGGAAACTCCTTGATGCGCGATTAAATCAACAACGTTCTCGGTTACCCAATCGAGCATCTCTGGGAAATATCGCTTTCTATCCACAATTAATGTGTCTTGGATATTGAAGGATTTCGATCGCGATTGCGGCTCCTTTACATCCTTTTTTAGTGCCAAACCGAACCGGTATGCTACTTCTTCAAGATTTGGGGGGGTGACATAAGACTGGTCGAAGATAATCTCTTGGTCACAATATTCAATTAACCTATAAGCTGAAGCTGGGTCTGCCCCAAGAAAAGTTCGATATCCAGCATCAGTATCATAAATTAACAAAGCGGAGTCAATTTTTGGCAACCATTCTCGCAGAATGTCGTGTTCAATTGGTGTTGTTTCTTCGAGGTTATCAACCAAAATGTGTTTATATCTATCCTGAAGATATTCCCGGCACAAACTACCTTCTGGCCATAAGTAACGCCAAAATATTTCAAGTTGCAGAGAGAAATCCAACAAATTGTGATCGAGGCAAAATTGTCGGAATCTCTGAGCTGCAATTTGTGAATCTTGGTAAATGCGAAACTGTTCAGGATCTCCCACCACTGCCAATTTTAGTCGATCCCCAATTGCATGATGCTCGTACCCGTTGAGTGCCGCTTTATTCAAATTATCTAATATCTGAGTATATACCCTGTTCCTGTTGATGGTTACTGATTCAAAAAAACCCTCGCGAACTAAGGGGCGTACAACCCGAGCAACGAAATATTGAGCTGTTTCTAAATTGAGAAAAACTGGTGGTAAATCAGGGTGGGCAAAACCTGCATCCTCTGAAACCAGAGGCCAATACAAGTCCACCATATTTCTAGAAAGTGAACCTATTGTCATAACATCTGGTGGATTTCCAGACTGCGATCGAATCGCATCGTAATATGGACCAGCCAATGTTTTTTGGGGGACGAATACCAAGATTCCATCATAAGTTCTTGCAGATAATTCTAAAAGATGCTCAACCCCTGCTGTAGTCTTACCAGTCCCTGCTGGTCCTTTGATAATGGTTTTCTTAATAAACATAATTCAGGATTTCTTAATTATCTAAACCTTGGGTAATTTTAATTTTGGGGTTATTTAATAACTATACCATCCTTCTCCAATATTCGCCCTTACTCACAATACAATGGAATCGGAAACGAACTTTCATAAAAATAATCCTTTTCCAGACCATTTTATTCGTGTTAAACTAAAACAATCCAACAGAATATTTCAATCCACATTCAATCGAAACTTTATTTCTGATTTGTGTTACAGATGAAAAACCAGGTGTAAGTATTATTTATGATTTCCTAAAAATTAACCGGAAACTTAATCGAGGAGATATATAACGTGATCACACTCAATGGAAGTAACTTAAACATCGAAAAACTTGTTCAAATCGCCCGAGAAAATGAACCTGTCACTTTGGATCATAATTCAATTGAGCGCATCAAAGCATGCCGCCAGATGCTCGAAAAAAAGATCTACGCCCATGAGATTATGTATGGTGTAAATACTGGAATTGGAGAATTTTCTGAGGTAGTGTTGGATGACGATCAGGTCAAAAAATTTCAGAGGTATCTGATATATAACCACGCTGCGGGTATAGGAGATCCGTTACCCATTGAAGTTGTACGCGCTGCGATAACTGGTCGTATTAATGTTCACGCCCATGGCAATTCTGGTTGTCGCTTGATCATCACTCAAACCCTAGTAGATATGCTGAACAAAGGGGTTACACCGGTTGTTTGCCAAAAAGGCTCTGTCGGTGCATCTGGAGATTTAGCCCCAATGTCGCAGATCGCATTACTTTTATTAGGGGAAGGTGAAGCTTTCTATCAAGGGGAACGATTGTCTGGAAGTATTGCTATGGAACGCGCGGGAATTCCAATCCCAGATTTATTTGCCAGAGATGGATTGGCGACAATCAATGGTTCAAATGTTCTTACTGCGATGAGTGCTCTCCAAATCTTTGATATGGAAAATCTACTAAAACATGCAGAGATAGCGGCATCCATGAGTTTGGAAGCGCTTCTTGCGAATCTTAAACCTTATGACAAACGCTTACACGAATTGAGAGGATTTCCTGGTGCAACTCGAAGTGCAAAAACAATCATGCGATGTCTGGATGGGTCAGACCTTGTCAATGGGAAAATAAAAACAAAAGTGCAAGATGCGTATTCAATGCGTTCAACACCACAGGTGATCGGTGCAGCACGAGACGCGGTTGCTTATGCCCGATCCCAAGTTGAGATTGAACTAAACGGCGTGGGTGACAATCCGATTTTCATTCCTGAAGACCAGATTACCCTGACAGGAGCAAATTTTCAGGGTACACCAGTTTCCCTCCCGATGGACATGGCTGGAGCTGCCGTCACTATGGTCTGTGTCCTTTCCGAGCGCCGTTTGAACCGTCTTACCAATCCCGCTCTGAGTGCCGGACTACCTCCATTTCTAACCAAAGGTGCTGGGATGTTCTCAGGAATGATGTTGAGTCAATATACTGCAGATATGATGATCGTAGAACAACGCATCCTTTCTAATCCTGCCAGTATACAATCGATTCCCGCTGCCGCAGATCAGGAAGATTTTGTTTCAATGGGAATGAACACAGCCCTCAAGAATGCTCAAATTTTAGACAATGCTTATGGTATTTTAGGAATTGAATTCATGGCAGCAGCGCAAGCCCTTGATTTTCGCGAGTTTCAACCCGGCAAAGGTGTGCGTGCGGCTCATTCCACTATCCGCAAGTTTGTTGACCATCTGGATGAAGACCGCCCCTTGTACCCAGACCATAATGCCATGAAGAATCTAGTGAAATCCGGCGAGATTCTGGAAGCAGTCGAACAAGCAGTTGGTAAATTGGATTAGGGTAAATGGAATAGCAATAACATTTTTACATTGAAATAAAGGAGATCGGGAAATGGAAACCATGAAGAAAAACATGCCTATGCGCAAATTGATACTTTCTGGTATCTTTTTTATCGTATTTTTTCAACTACTCACTGAGTTCGTTGAGTCAATTTACCTTTTTGGCCTGTTAGGGACAAAAATCCCTCCAGAAATTGCGCTTGTCGCCCTATTCTTTTCTCCGATTCTCCTCCTTTTTTTCAAAAAACAACTCATAACATCAAATGCACTGAAAATTCTTCTCAGCATTGGTTTATTGGCGCGCGTCGTTGAAATTATGCTTCCCACTCAAGGACGGTTGATTACATCAGGTGTTGGGGTGGCTTCATTATTACTTTTCATTCCATCATATTTAGCTGCAGAGTCAAAATCACAGATAATAAACAAATTTATCAAAGAGATCGGTGCTGGTTTAACTTTGGCATTATTTACATTGATACTATTGAGAGCTCTTAACTCTGGCAGCGATCTTTCTGCGCAAGGCATGTTTCGAATCATATCTTGGATAATTTCCATTACTGGGTTAATCCTTGTTTGGATATCTCGCCCATCAACAAAAGATGAAATTTCAAGAGATGAGAATAAAAACCGTTTCCAAACATATTTGTTCACACTTGGCATTTCGAGTATCTTAGTGCTTCTATATTTCTCTTTCACAGCTCCAAATATTATCTCGCGTTGGACCGGAACACCGAACCTTGT
>JARROY010000113.1:0-3443 GCA_037383445.1 Anaerolineales bacterium
ACTCACGGTCGTCCTCGACAATATCCCCACAAATGTAAACATGGCAGGAGCGCAGTTCGCAAATACTGCCAAAATGTGGTTCGACAAAACGATAAACTCGACAAACATGGTCGATCTCCAGGCACATCCCGGCACCACACCACCGATGACGATTATCGAGCCCAATCTCGTGGTTGACAAGACTAGCCCGACGTCGAACCTGAATGTGGGGACCCCGGCACCGTACACTATCAGCGTTCAGAATACCGGTGGCAGTGATGCGTGGAATACCACAATCACCGATAATATCCCCGCTGGCATGTGCACATATGATCCCAGCTCTACGGTCACCGCTCAGATCTTTGAATCTGACGGTGTCACTCTGGTCGAAGATCTGCAGCCAAATGGCGAGGACTTCTCAGTCACCTGGAACGGCGGTTCTCCATCTGAGTGCCAACTCAGCCTGCAGATGATTTCGGACGCAACTAAGATTGGGCCCACTCAGCTCTTAATCATCAACTACCAGACCATGCTTGATGCCGGTATTTCGTCCGGAACATTTACTAACGTCGCCGGAGCGACCCGGTGGTTCAGTGCTGCGAGCAGCGATACCGGACGCCGCGAATATGACAGAACGCTCACCAACGGTACACCGGATTTAATGGATTTCCAGGACGCCTATACCATCACTGCCGCGGTACAAGGCTATTACTTCTTGAAATCGGTGGATGACCTGACCACCGGTGACTATCCGGCCAAAATGGCTTTTGCCGGCGACAGGCTGCGTTACACGCTACAAATGGATTGACAGCTGCCCAGGATCTTGCCCAGGCGGGATACCCGGTAACGGTATTTGAGGCAATATGCCTTCCTTCCGGGATCGCTCGCTCTTGCTAGCACGAACCTCCCTGCAGGTACATACACTGTCAATTCCGCAGGAGGCACCAATGGGGCAGGCATCGTTAAGGTCAACGGTCTGACTCTGGATTCCAACACGCAGTACCAGATTCAGTTCGATGTCACCCTGGCCGCTAACCTCACGGATGACACCGTCGTCCGCAACCAGGCAAGTCTTTCCGGCATCGACGCCCAAGACCCACCGCAACAGTGGTCTGGCATCAGTGATGATCCGTACATCAACGGCCCGTCGCTGCTTAGTGCAACCGGTGATATCACCTCTATCACCATCAAAGCGCCAGGTGCGCTTGTCAAGAACTCGCCTACCCCGAATACCGCGACGATCGGCCAGCAGTTCAGCTACCTTATCACGGTGCCCGCGGTCCCGGTAAACGTGCCGCTGTACGATGTGAAAATCCTGGACAATCTCCCGGCCAACGCGAGCTTTGTGAGCGCACAGCTTGTACCTAGCGGCACCTACCTAAGTGCTACCGGTACTGTGCCCCTGGTCATCCAGGACACTACCACTGGTATCGATATCCCTGCTGGCGACCAAGTGAAAATCGAGGTAACGGTGGCCCTGCGGAACACCACCACCAATCAAAGTGGTGTGTCGTTCACCAACAGTGCATCGTATACCTATAACAAGCTGAACAGCGGCGGCAGTTCGACAGAAGGGACAGGCTCCTCGGACACGGCAGACATGAGTGTGGTCGAGCCGCTTCTGACTGCCACCAAGACCGTGAGCTATGCCTCGCCTGCGGGCAAACCGATCACCAATCCTGCCAATGTAAACGATATCCTCCAGTATGTCGTCACCGTTACCAACAACGGTAACGCCGCTGCGTTTGATGCCGATATCCTGGATACGTTGCCGCCGAACGTAGAGCTAGTCTCCGGTTCGGCCACGGCGCTGATCAACGGTTCTCCAGATTCCGACTTTTTGCCGACTCCAACCCGGCAGGCAAGCGGTGCCATGGCATGGGGCAACCTGAATGGCGACCCCAGCCTTGATATCCCGGTTAACGGCACCCTGGTGCTGACCTATCGAGTGAGGGTCCTGTCTGTGGACGGCACGCCGGTCAACAATAACCTCTACGCGGCGTGGACTTCCCTTGAGGGTGAAGCGACGGGCGAGCGTACGGGCGACGACTGCCCGAACATCACCGCGCCGAATGATTATTGCACAGGCCCAGTTACGGCCACCCCGGTTTCTACGCTCGATCCCACCACCCTCGCCAAAACGGTGGTCTCCGATACCTGGAATACCGGTCTCAGCACCGATTCCGACGCGATGCTGCGCATCGGCGACACGGTTGTTTACAGTCTCGCTCTGACCCTGCGAGAAGGGGTGACCCAAAATGTGGTGGTCACGGATGCATTGCCCACAGGACTTGCCTTCGACAGCTTGGTGAGCATCACCCCTGCCTCGGGAAGCAGTAACTTCACTTACACGGTGACCTCGCAACCGACGTCCGGTACCACCGGTGCACTGAACTGGAATCTGGGCGACATCTCCAACGCAATTGACAACGATCCTGCCAACAACACTCTGATCATCAGTTACCGCGCGAAAGTGATCAAAGACACGCTGGCACAGACGCCCACGACACAGGCGTTGATCAATAACGCCACGCTAAACTATGCTATCAATGGTGTGTCTGCAGCGCCGAAGACTTCCAGCGCGACCATCAATATCCGGCAGCCTGTTTTGAGCGTGTCCAAAAGTGCGGTCCCGGCAGGTGGTGATACAGTCATAAGTGCCGGCGAGCTCATTACTTATACCGTCAACATCACCAACTCAGGCGCGGCACCTGCCTATAATACCGTGCTTACCGACACACTGCCGGTTGGTCTGCGTCAGGCCGGCGTGACTACCACCGACATCACGCTGGTCAACGCAGCTAGGGACCTGCCGCCGCTGGGTCTCCCGTATTTCTCGTATAGCAGCGCGACGGGTGTCGCCTCCTGGAACTTCGACAACGGTGTTGCCGATGACTACGCCATTCCGCCGGGCGAAACTTTGCGGGTCGTATATCAGGTCACGGCCAACGGCGGTCTAGGCACGGGCATGACGCTGGTTAATAACGCGCTGGTCCAAAGTTATTACTCCTTTGACAGTCAGGATGTACCGACAAACAGCACGTTGACCGATCGACAGGTTTACGGCCCTACCGGTGCCGCCACAGTTCAGTTGACCACATCGGCGGCTACAGCGCTGTCGAAGCAGGCCAAGGTATCGGCCGTTGCAATTGGCGAGCCATTCACCTATGAAATCACGATTCCGGCCTCACCTCTATCCACTGCCATGTATGACGTGCGCGTCGTAGACGATCTGAGCCTGGCAAGAACCGGCGTGACCATGAGTTATGTGGGTGCCAGCGCTCGTCTCATAAAAAGTGCCCAGTCGTGGGCTACCCTGACCAATTCCGGAACCGCCACGAATCTTATCCTTGAAGACACGACCGGCGGCTTGGACATCCCGGCCGGCGATCAGCTCGTGGTCAATGTTACCGTGGTGCTCAACAACGACACGGTCAACAACACTGTAGGAAAACAGTTTCAGA
>JARROY010000113.1:3468-6381 GCA_037383445.1 Anaerolineales bacterium
AAACTACACATACGACAGCGTCGACAACGACCAGACTTCTGTGGCAAACGGTGCTCCGGGCGCCAGTGGCCCAATCACCATCGTTGGCCCCGATCTGATCCTGCAGAAGAGCGGTCCTGACACAATGCGCGTGGGCGTGCCCGGTACCTTCGAGTTGAATGTGCAGAACATTGGCTCGAGTGCAGCCTGGAGCACTACCATCACAGATATCCTTCCGAATGTGACGAGCCCCGCGGCCGGCGGCATGTGCGGTTCCGCACCCACGAACTTCACGGCTCGGATCTACCAGGCCAACGGCGTAACGCCCGTCTCCGATCCGCTGGCGAGCGGCTCGGATTTCACCATCAGCTTCACGGGTATCACGGGTACGCCTGCTTGTACGTTGACGATTGCCATGGCGCCGACTGCGACAACGGCCATTTCCCCCACGAATCGCCTGATGGTCACATACCAGGCTTCACTCGATCCGAGTAGCGCCAGTGCTTTGGCACTGACCAACGTCGCGGGTGCAACACGATACCAGAGCGCGGATCCTGCCGTCATCGGCGCCTCGGGTAACGTACATACCTACACGAATACTCTGTCGGACGGTACACCGGGGATTCTGGATTATCAGGACGCTTTCACGGTGACCACCGAAGCGCCGGTGTTGATCTTCACGAAAACCGTGTATGACCTGACCACCGGCCAGCCCGGCGACACCGCCAGGCCCGGCGACACGCTGAAGTACACCTTGACGATCCAGAATATCAGTACGTTGAGTGCGACTGACTTCTCGTTGACCGATGAGCTTGACAAGCTGAACTCTTCCGCGATGTTCGTGCCCGGCAGCCTGACACTCCTTCCCGTTCCAGCGGGTGCGGACACCTCGATGACCTCGGCCACGGGTGGGTCAAAGGGTACGGGTCTGGTGAGTATCGGCAAACTGAATATCGATGCGCAGGGCGCCACCAACGACACACTGGTGATTGAGTTCCAGGCCAAGCTTGCCCCCGTGATCACCAGTGGTACGGAAGTGTTGAATCAGGCTCAAATCGGCTCGTCCACACTGCCGACGCTGTTGAGTGACGATCCGTCACTCGGCGGAGCTAATGATCCGACGCATACGACGATAACCTCGGCGCCTGCCTTCCGCATTCTGAAGACGGTGCAGGACATTACCTCCGGTACCGCCACCGTCATGGCGGGAGATACCTTGCGCTACACGATCACGATGAAGAATATCGGCACCGAAGATGCAACCAGCGTAACGTTGCGCGATCTGGTCCCGGCCAACACAAGCTACGTTGCCGGCAGCACTAGGCTCAATGGTGTGGCCGTGGCGGATCCCAACGCGGGTGTCAGCGCGCTGCAAAACGGTATGTTGGTCAACTCGCCCGCGAGCCTGACACCGGGTGTAATGTATGCGGAGGCGAGCCCGGGAACTGAAAATACCGCCACGATCTCATTCGACGTGCAGATCAGCGCCACTGTGGTCGACGGTACCATTATCTCAAACCAGGGATTTGTAAATGGCTCCGGCTCTGGCAGTGGACTCTTTCCCGAGCAACCGTCCGATGATCCAGCCACTCCAGCACTGAACGATCCGACCAGTGTTGTGGTGGGCAATGTGCCACTGGTCTACGCGCTGAAGACCGCCGAGATTGAAGACAACAATAATGACGATGTCGTGGATTCGGGCGATGTGCTCCATTACACCATCACGCTTACGAACACGAGCGCTACTCCGGCGACCGGCGTGGTGCTTACCGACGTAGTGCCGCAGTACACCACCTATGTACCGGGCACCGTTAAATTGAATGACATACAGGTAACAGACCCGCCTTCGGGATCGCCACTCGCATCCGGTATAGCGGTCAGCAGTTCTGATCTGACACCTCCGCTGCCGCCCGCAGGCGACGGTACGCTGTCTCCCGGTGAAAGCGCGGTCGTGACCTTCGACGTGCAGGTCAACGCGAACGTTCCCTCGGCGAGCGTGCCCCCGGGAACCCTCATCAGCAACCAGGGTCGTGTGGTCACGGCGCAATTGCCGACGCTACTGACGGACGCGGACGGCAATTCGTCCAACGGTTATCAGCCGACCGTTGTAGCGGTTGGGAACGCCCAGCAGCTCTCTATAATCAAATCGATCGCAGTAGTCGGCGGTGGCGCCGCCCTACCGGGTTCCCAGCTGGTATACACCATCCAGGTCACGAACATCGGCATGGTTCCGGCCACCAATGTGGTGCTCACCGACGCGGTGCCGCAGTACACCACCTATGTTCCTGGCACGGTTACGTTGAACGGCATACCGGTCGCAGACCTGCCTTCAGGATCTCCGCTCGCATCAGGTATGGCGGTCAGCAGTTCTAACCTGACGCCGCCGCTGCCAGCGGCGGGCGACGGCAGGCTGTCCCCCGGTGGCAGCGCTGTCGTACGATTCGGCGTCGAGATAAACAGTAACGCTGCAAGCGGGGCCACCGTAACCAATACGGCCTCCGTCAGCTGGAATTCGTCCGATTCGCCCAAAGAAGCCATGGCATCCGTTAATGTTGGCCTTATACCGGGTAGCGCCGCCCTTAACGGAAATGTCTGGCATGACGCCATACTGAATGAAGAGTTTGACAGTGGCAGCGAGACCGGCCTTGCGAGCTGGTCCGTGGAGCTTTACCGCAACAATCAGTTGATCGCCACCCAGGAAACAGATGCCAACGGTGTTTATCACTTCAGTGGCTTATTACCCAACCAAGGCACATCGGACCTTTATGAACTGCGCTTCCTTGCATCAGATGCGGGTCCTAACACACCTTCGCTGGGTAATGCCGTCTCAAAAAGTGATTACGGATTCACCGATGGTCCGCAGCGGATCAGTGATATCACTGTGGCTACGGGGGACAATATTCAAGATCTGAATCTGCCGATCCAGCCCAACGG
>JARROY010000113.1:6388-12865 GCA_037383445.1 Anaerolineales bacterium
GGTGCTGCTGAACGCGGCGACGGGCGCGGCCCTGCCGAGCAAATGCTTCGATGATCCGGTTCAGCAGAATCAGGTCACAACTAAGGACGGATTCTACAAATTCGACCTGAATTTCAGCGCTGCTTCCTGTCCTTCTGGCGGCACCTATCTCATCGAAGTAACACCGCCGCCCACAGGTTACCAGCCCATGCCGTCTCAGATCATTCCGCCTGCTAGTGATGCGACCACATCGCCGCTCTCTGTTCCCGCCTGCCCCGGCAGTACAGACGATGCAGAGCCGGCCACCGCCGAGTACTGCGAGGCTGTATCCTTAGCTGAAGTGCCACCTACGTCGACTCTACCGCGTACAGCTGGCACTGTCTATCATTTGCACCTCTTGTTAGAAGATCGAGCCGTGCCCGGTCAGAGTCAGATCTACAACAATTTCATCCCCATCGATCCTGAACTAGGCGGGGCCGTGGCCATAACCAAGACCTCATCTCTGATCAACGTGACCCGGGGAGCGCTTGTGCCCTATACGATAACCGTGAACAACGTGTTCGGCGCGCCTCTGTTCGACATCAGCATCGTCGATAGCTTTCCGGCCGGCTTTAAATACGTGTCCGATTCCGCGCGCCTGGACGGACATTCGGTTGAACCAAGCATCAACGGTCTGAATCTGACCTGGGATAACCTCGAACTGCAGGTTAACCAGAGTCACACCATCCAGTTGCTGCTGGTGGTGGGTTCCGGCGTCTCCGAGGGCGAATACGTTAATCGGGCCGTGGTAATTAATACCGTTACCGGCGACGCAATCTCGGGGCAAGCAACTGCCACCGTGGAGGTAATCCCCGATCCAACCTTCGATTGCACCGATGTAATCGGCAAGGTCTTCGACGATCACAATCTGAATGGTCGGCAGGAAACGGGCGAGAAAGGCCTGCACGGAGTTCGCGTTGTGACTGCTCGCGGTCTGATTGCCGCCACGGATGAATACGGGCGCTTCCACATTACTTGCGCGACGGTGCCCGACGAGGATCGCGGAAGCAACTTTATCCTTAAACTGGATGAGCGCAGTCTACCCACCGGCTATCGCCTGACGACCGAAAATCCACGCGTTCAGCGTGCAACCCGCGGCAAGATGATTCGATTCAATTTCGGAGCAACTATCCACCGGGTGGTGCGTATCGATATCGCCGACGGCGTGTTCGAACCCGATACCACTGAAATGCGAGCGCAGTGGATATCCAGGATCGGCCTGCTGCTTAAAGAACTGAAAAAGGCACCGTCCATACTACGTCTGTCCTATCTTGGCGATATTGAAAAAGAAGGATTGGTCCAAAAACGTCTAAAGTCATTGAAGAAGATAATTACCAAAGAGTGGAAACAGTCGGGTGCCGACTACCGGCTGACCATCGAAACCGAAATTTATTGGCGCCGAGGGGCTCCGTTTAGCGGTTAGCGAAAAAGGGATGATGAAAACGATGTCCTGTACCCCAACCATATTGATGAGATCCTTGCTGAAGTTCGGCATTGTTGTCTTGTTTGCGTGTGTTGCTGTTGCGGCTGTCGCAAAGAAAGTTTCAGGCATGGAAGCAGGGGTACGCGAAACGGATGTGAACACAGAGGCGGTCGAAATGCATTTACCGGTCGATCAGCTCTCCACTAAATTGATCCACGATCCATCCATATTCGAAGAAGATGAGGGGGACCGCACGGAGATGCGTGAGGTTATCGAACAGGATGTAAAAACGATCAAACTTGCTAACCTGGTTCCGCCCATCCATTTCGGTCTGGGTGAAGCGGAAATTACCGAGAACTACCTTAAGCTTCTTGGCGATGTGTTCGATAGCATGCGCGACCGTGCCAATGTGCGACTCCACTTTATCGGTCATGCAGATTCACTGCCGCTTAGAGGTGACCTAATAGATCAGTACGGCGACAACGTCGGGCTGTCGCGTGAACGGGCGGGAACCGTTGCAGAATATTGCCAGCGTGCGTTGAATCTTCCCCCGGAATCCATCTCCTATGAGGGCCTTGGAGACAGTCAGCCGATCGCAAGTAATGCGACAGAGGAAGGGCGCCAACTCAACCGGCGCGTGGAAGTGGAGGTCTGGTATGACGAAATCAGTGAAAAGAAGGTTGAGAAGGAAGTGATTGTCTCCCATGAGGTAAGTCGCATCAAGGTCTGCCGGACTGAGACCGTCTGTAAACTGCGCTACAAGGACGGCCATTCCCATCGTGCACGCGTTAAGAACCTGATTTTCCCCCTTCACTGGGATAACGGTATGCTGGGGGTGCCGGAAGAATTCCTGCATCAAGTCAGGCAGGCGCTGAAAAATCTGCGCGGCAAACAGAACGTTGTCGTCAAGGTTGTCGCGCATGCCGATAATTTACCACTGAAAGGAAGGGACAAACGCATCTACGGCAACCCTACTGGGCTCTCAAAAGCAGTTGCACGACGTGTTTCCCTTGCCGTACAGGAAGATCTGGGTCTGCCCAATGACGCTGTTGAAAGCGAAGGCAAGGGGGCGTCACAGCCTGTCGCTACAAATGATACGCAGCAGGGCCGGGCGCTCAATCGGCGTGTGGAAGTGGAGTTCTGGCATGACGATCCGTTGCAGGATCTGCCCGACGAGCCCCAACTCTGCCCGGACGCCACCGGTGCCGAAACCGTCACCCGGGTCTACGATCCGCCATCGGGCGGCATTGATCCGATCCTGTTTGATAAAGGTCAACCTGTAATACCAAACGGTTACACTGATTTGTTGCGCCATGCTATGGATGAAATAGACGACAAAACAAATGTTCGCCTGAGGTTTATCGGCTATACCAGCAACAAACGCCTTGATCGGCGTACCGCTGCTATTTACAAGGATGACATCGGATTGTCCATGGCGCGTGCGCGCCGCTCAATGGCAGCCATCAGCGAGCAGATGGGATTGAGAGAGGGACAGGCGGAGTTCGACGGCCGCGGCTATGTCCAGTCCGACGACGTTGTGAATACCGGCTTTATCGAATCTGACATATCGCGTGTCAAAGTGGAAGTTGTCTATGATGAATTGATCGTCCGCAATGACTACGAGGGGGTGGAGGTCACACCGTTGAGCCGAGAGGTTCATCCCGCTGATCCCTTGGCTCTGAATTTAATGCGTATCACTGTGGACGGAAAGCCCATCGATGATCCGGGGAAATGCAGTTCAGATGTGCAACGTTGCCTCGACGTGGCCCTTGAAAGAGCTCAAATCCAGTTCAAGTACGATAGTTTGAAGCTGGAACCGCGACTGAACGTGACCGCATGGCCGCGCACCATCGGTTTTCAGGATTTAATAGATACAGAGTTTGTCGAAAACCTGGTTCACTTCCGCCTGTACACCAACTACCGCAGCTTTATTGAGCTGGCGGAGGTCAGGATTTTCGAAGAGAAACAGTCTGTCCGCGATAAGCCCATCGCTGTTATCGCAATAGACGCTGACGGTTTGGCTCAATGGCAGCCTAAGTTCGAGTCCTTTTCAGCACCGGTGCACAGGTTGAAATATCTGGTGCGGGTATACGACAAGAATGGAAATTTTGACGAGACAATCCCTCAGCCTCTATGGGTGACCGACCATATTGATCCATCGATTGCCGAAGCAGATCTCAATGAGGAACTGCTGGTCGGTTATGGCGAGAGTCGTATCTCCAGCCAAAATATTCCCCTTCAAGGAGGTACTGTGCAGGCTTACGGTAAAGCTATTCCAGAAGGACACGGCGTATGGATGGCAGGATATAAAGTTCCTGTGGGCGGTTCAGGCAGTTTTGTCTCAGAAGAAATACTGCCGGAGGGCATGCATACAGTCGAGGTGGCCGTTCTCGACAAGTTCGGCAACGGAGAGCTATTCCTTCGCGACCTTGCTCTGAAAAAAAGTGACTGGTTCACAGTGGGAATAGCTGATCTGACGCTGTCCGGCAACAAGACCAGTGGTCCAGCCGACCTTCTCGTAGAGGATAATCCGCAATACAGTGACGATCTAAGTGCCCAGGGTCGGCTGGCGTTTTATACGAACGGCAAATTCGACAATGGGTGGTCGCTGACAGCGAGTGCCGATACACGCGAAGAATCTCTGGACGATATCTTCTCTAATTTCATGGACAAGTCCCCCGATGCCTTGCTCAGACGAATTGACCCGGATTATCACTACCCGACCTTCGGCGATGACAGCACTGTCACGGAAGATGCACCAACCTATGGCAAGTTCTACGTCAAAATGAATAAAGACGAAACCTACGGTCTCTGGGGCAATTTCAGGATTGACTATACCGATAATGACCTGGCGCATGTAAACCGTGGGTTGTACGGCGCTAATATTCATTATCAACCGATTGAAACCACCAGTTTCTCAGAGCCGCGCTTTCTGCTGGACGGTTTTGCCTCTGATCCGGGTACAGTGGCAGAGCGTGACGAGTTTTTAGGCACGGACGGATCGCTCTATTTTCTGGAGCATCGGGATATTCTGCAGGGCTCCGAGAAGGTGCGCATAGAGGTCCGCGACAAAGATTCCGGAATCGTACTGGGCGTCAAAAACCTGGTGCCGGTGCTCGATTACGATGTCGACTACCTGCAAGGGCGCATTTTGCTGGCGCGGCCCCTGCCCGCAACGGCTGACGACAACCTTCTGGTGCATACCGATTCGATCAGTGGTAATCCTGTATATCTAGTAGTTCATTATGAATTCACCCCGGGGTTCGACGACCCGAACCAATTGACAACGGGCGGCAGGATTCATTACTGGTTCAATGACTACCTCAAGATTGGCCTGACTGCCAGCAAGGACAAACAAGAGGATGTCGACAACATCCTGGGGGGCGCGGATTTGACCCTTCGCAAGTCCTCCGAGTCGTGGCTCAGACTCGAATCGGGCCGTACAAAAGGCCCGGGAATTCAATCATTCTCCTCTCCTGACGGCGGTTTCAACTTTGGCAGCACAGATATCTTTGATGACAGCGACAAAGATGCCTGGGCATATCGGGTTGATGCCAGTCTCGGCTTCAAGGATCTTTTTAAGAAATGGAGAGGTCAGGCTACTTTCTATATGCAGGATCTCCAGGCGGGATATTCTGCTCCCGGCCTTATCACTGACAGAGATCTGACGCAATACGGTGGCACGGCGAATCTGCCCTTTACCGACCGTCTGAGCGCACGAATGAAGGTGGACATAGAAAATCAGCGGGAGGGACTTAAAACCGAGGCCGGCGAGTTGGATCTCGATTACCAGATAGGAAAAAACTGGACTTTAAGTCAGGGTGTTCGTCATGACAACCGTGAAGACAACTCTGCGAACCCACCTGCAACTCAGGAACAGGGCCGCAAGACGGATACAGTGGTTAAACTCCTGTACGATTCCCGTTCACGCTGGAAGGCCTATGGTTTTGCCCAGGAGACGATTCAGACAAGCGGCAATCGCGAGGACAACGGCCGGGTAGGAGCTGGCGGCAGTTTTCGCTTGACCGACAGGTTCAATATTACCGGTGAAGTCTCCGGAGGCGATTTAGGCACAGGCGCTAAGTTTGGGACCGAGTATTTGTATTCCGATAGGACTACTTTGTACCTTAACTATACCATAGAGGATGAGCGAACCAATAATGGCCTGCGCTCAAGGAAAGGCAATATGGCTTCCGGTTTCCGCACGCGTTATTCGGACAGCGCGAGTGTCTACCTCGAAGAGCGTTATACCTACGGCGACGTTCCCACGGGTCTGATGCATTCAGCCGGCGTGGACCTTGCGCCCTTCGATCACCTCAATTTTGGCGCGCACATTGATTACGGAACCCTAAAGGATCATCAGACCGCAGAGGAACTTGAAAGAAAAGCCCTGAGTTTGAATGCAGGCTATGGATTCGATAAGCTGAAGATCGCCAGCGCTATGGAATACCGGAACGACAAAATAGAACAGCCGGATGCCAGCTTTACAAAACGCACCACTTGGTTGTTGAAAAACAACTTGAAGCACCAATTGTCCCAAGATATGCGACTCCTCGGCAAATTCAATTACGCTGTGAGTGACAGCTCGCAGGGGGATTTCTTTGACAGCGATTATACGGAAGCAGTCCTGGGTTTCGCGTATCGTCCTGTCAATAATGACCGTCTGAATGCACTGCTCAAGTACACCTACTTCTACAATGTCCCGCCGGCCGGTCAGGTAAACGGCACCAATACGGCGTCGAACTTTGTCCAGCGCAGCCACAACGGATCGTTGGATGTCATGTATGACTTGACCTCCCGCTGGACCGTGGGGGGTAAATACGCCTACCGCCGCGGCGAGGTCGCCCTTGATAGAGAGGATAAGGATTTTTTCGACAGTGACGCCCACCTCTATGTGTTGCGCGCGGACTGGCATTTCATCCACAACTGGGATGCATTGATCGAAGGACGCTGGCTTGATCTACCCGACGCGGAGGACAGCCGCAGCGGGGTTTTACTAGGAATATACCGCCATCTGGGCGATCATGTCAAAGTGG
>JARROY010000114.1:0-10719 GCA_037383445.1 Anaerolineales bacterium
GGTAGTGGTGATTATACCAGTCAGATCTGCGGGTTAATTTTTAATTTCAAATTTGGATAAAAACTCGGTCTTTTGATTCAGGGTAGCGATCTTGCTTCTCAGAGCCTGAATAATCAAATGCTGATCCTCCGGAGATCTTGTCTTTGTTTCGTGTTTTTTGAAGGCAAGCTCTGATAACAATTGAAATTGCTCATCAAGAAGCTTTTTCTCATCCATCCCGTTTGCCTTTTTAGTGGCTTTCAGGGCATTGCGACGTTTGATCCTTGATGAAATAATTTCCAAACTTTCTGCCGGAATTTCAGTTTTTAGTTCAGACACAATGATATATTGCTGTCTCCTGAGCGACAAAAGAATGATTAATGCAATACTTAATACCCCCGCCCAATTTATGATAATTGCCCATAGAGATAATTTCGAAAAACTATAAATAATTAAACTGTGGATGCCATTTATTCCCACTGCCAGGAAAAATGCAAAAATTGAAATTAACCGTTTTATAAATTTATTTGTAATTGACTTTGCGAATCCTAGTCCGGCTCCAAATATTGCTGAATACATTGAATGATTTAATCCATACAAAAGCCCCCGGACAAATATTGTTGAACCCAGACTGGAGAAACCCCTTAATAAAAATGATCCAATGTAGCTGATGGTGTTACCAGTGATGGCAAAACCTAAACCAACAAAAGCACCATATACAATTCCATCTAAAGTATCATCGAATTCATCGCGAAATCGAATGGCAATCAACAGGATCGCGAAACCTTTAATTGCCTCTTCGATCAATGGGGCAAAAAGTCCAACTCGAATGGCTTCAATGGCTTCGGGACCCAATAGTTCAGGTGGTATGTTGAAGTAGAGAGGAAGAATTAAGGAAATTAAAACAGCAGGAATTGCTCCCCAAAGAAAGGTTGCTAGCAGTAGTGTTTTTGGTTCTCTTTCATAATAATCAACCTGGTATACAAGGTAAATATAAACCAGACCCGGAAAGATACCGGCAAATATGCTAATGAATATCCCGGCTAAAACCTGATTGGCTGGAAGAAATCCAGCAACCCAAATTATATCGGGTGCATCCCAAGTCGCTTCTTTTATGGTTTGCGATGTGGGCGGAATCATCGAGTTGTTTGATTTCACCTCAATATCTCCATCTGAGGAAATATTTATTTCAATTGGATTTTGTGCCCGTGTGGTTAAAGGGTAGGTTAATTGCTTTACAATGCTATTCGCTTTGATTGGCCAAACGAGGATAAATTTTTTGTCGTTTACTTGGCGGGGCTCAAGCATTACCCTCATTGAATTGTCTTGAGGCAAATCTTGATGATAAACGATTAGGTTTTCGGAAAAATCAATGGCGGCCGAATCAAAATTTCCTTTATTTATGATGGTTAATTTTGAATCAGTATTGTCTGGAATCTGGATTCGGAAACGATTTTGATACCAAACTTCCGTATCGAGTGGTTGCGATATTCCCCAAGAAAACGGATCATCCCATAATATTCCCTTTTCAGCAGGTCCAAGTGGTCCACTAAAATCAGCCGGGAAGGAAGCCTCTCCCCACTTTCCTTCAAAATATATCCAACCATTTTTAATGAGGTCCTTTCCGCTAGCGGTGACAGATTGGTTTAATTCGGATGAAAGTAAAATAACTTCAGGGATTATTTTTTGTGATTTGCCTGTTCGGTCTAAAATTTCGACTCTGGCTTTCCCAAAATCCTTCCCATTGGGGTAAATTTCGTCCCCCCAAAAATAGTTTGCGTGTGATCCTAATGCTGGAAAAACTTTCGGGTGTGAAAGACCTTCAATTTGAACTTCGTTCCATGGACGGCGTGTGCCACCGTGGTGCTGGCTTAGGATAACCCACTCAGGAGTCTCGTCTTGATCTAAAATAATTTGAACAAGCTCCCAATCCCCTTCGTGTTTGTTAAACCAGTCATTGTAATAATAAAAAAGCCAATATTGGATAATGATCTTTTTGTTTTTATTATCGTGAATTACGTTTGCATAAACTGATGGTAATGGCCCACCATTTTCGGGACTTAAATTCTCAATGTAATAATTTCGATGGGCAGAATAATTGATTGCTGCTGATTCCCCATTGGACCCGTACCATATATCGAGGAAAAACGATGGATCGAAGTGTGCTACCAGATCTTGTAAGGTTACTGTATCTAATATATTCAATGTAAACCAAATGGATACATCTTGTTTTAAACGAGCGTTTGAAACGAGCACTTCAATTGGCTGAGGAAAGAATATTTCTTCTGAATGGAAATAAAGGACGGGGCTATATTTTCGGGCTAATGCTAGGTCATCATTGGGATAGGTGGTTTGTGCAAGTACATCTGGGTTATTTAAAAAGAAAAACAATACAACTGCGACTCCGAAAAGAAAAAGAGATAATCTCTCAGTTTTCTAGGGGAGGATTGGGCGAAATTCACGAACGGCCAGGTATGCTGGAACCGCTGCGATCAACTGTGGCACACCTGAAAATATTGCCCAACCGACGCATTTCCACCCGGATACACCTTCTGCATTTAACGGTAAGGCAACCGCAAGACCTTCTGGTATATTATGAATGGCTATGGCAATCGCAATTAATAACCCTAATTGCGCCTCTCCGGACCCATAAGCAACGCCGATTGCTATACCCTCTGGAAAACTATGAATAAAAAGCGTGGCCAGGACCAAAATTATTCTTTTTGACCCTGCCTGCGATAAGCCGTGAACTTCAAAATTATGATTACCAAGCCAATGCGATGTATACGCCATCAGCCCTGCACCAAAGGCGATTCCAATCGCAACAGGAATGATTCCCCCGTCGGTAATTCCTGGAATGATTAAATTAAATAGAGATGCCGAAAGCATTAAACCCCCAGATATTGCCCAACCTAAACGAGCAATATTTTGAGGAAAATTTTTCATAAATACAAAAGGTAATCCACCTAAACCATTTGATAATACTGTGATGGTTGCAGCGATCATTGTTTCTGTTAAAGTCACATCCATTAGTTTTCCCTTTATTATTGGTGGACCAAGCTTTTAAAAATTTCTCTGTCGTTGGGATCTAACCGGGATAAAAGGTCATCTCCAATTTGGGAATAAACTCTTTGTGTAAAAAATTCCATCCATATAAATTGCTTTGCAATAAGAATTAGATTTGCATTTTCAGTAATTGTTGCTCGCGATTCATCCGATATATTGGCTACTAAAACCTCTTTGTTGTCGATGAGGAGGAGCAAAGTATTGGTCAAACCCTGAATTTCGCTTTCCAGAGGTGGGTGATACACGACATTTCCGCAAGATATTTTTGTGGATCCTGTTGACAAAATATTTGGAATAATTTTCTTTTTGGCAAGCTCTTCCAAGGAATCTTTTATATAACCAAGGGAGTTATCATTTACTAAAATGTAAACCTCGTTTTTAGCGGCTTGAAGCATTTGGATGCAGTATGCAAAGATAGCGTCTCGATCGACAATCGACCATACTCGGTTGTCTTGCTGGTTTTCATAGCATTCTTTTAGACCTGGTCGGAGACCAGAAATGAGATTTTGAATTTCGTTTTGGTACTGATCTAGAAGAATATCTGGGGGTAAGGGCCGATAATAGGTTGCACGTCCTTCAATGGTTTCTAAAACGGCTCCCCTGGCGTGAAGTCTGCTGAGGACCTCATATACCATAGATCTGGGCACACCTGAGTTTTTACTGATCTGATAACCTGTGGCGGGATTTTCCTTCAATAAAGCCAAATAAGTTTTAGCTTCGTATTCTGAAAATCCTATCTGTTGAAGTTTGTTGATATTGTCCATAATTATTTTAGTAGTTAGGAATATTACTAATAGTTATTTTATGGATAACTATAGTTTTGTCAAGGACATCATTGCATTATTGCTATGACTTGGGTGAGCAGCTGGCTTTATTGACTATGAAGAATCTGCATGGTAGAATACCAGCCGCTGAATTTGCATCACTTGCCCTCATCGTCTAGAGGCCTAGGACGCAGCCCTCTCAAGGCTGAAACCGGGGTTCGAATCCCCGTGGGGGTACAAAACCGCTCGTCGTCATCTCCTAATGGAAGGTAAAAAGCCACATTAGGAGTTTTATTTTGAATTTTAATTAAAGTAATAGGATTTTTTATGCTGATTGTTAACATTGGTATGCCCAGGTCTGGGACTTTGTGGCGCTATAAGTTAATCCGAGACCTTGTTATCGCCGGTGGGGGAAAAGATGGTTTAGAAATACGTAACAATTATTTTCTTAAACCTTTTATTGCGTTACCCAATGCAGATCTAAATACGCTCAAGTTTAAACGACTATTTCCTGCCTCTATTCCATCATTCTTGGGGGAAACATATGTTTTAAATACACATGCCGGACCTTCTAACTTGGCAAAAAAATTAATTAAGCAAGGAAGATTAAAAGCAATATATGGCTTTAGAGATCCTCGTGATTGTATTCTATCTATGCTGGAATATAGCAGGCGCGCACTTCCACAATATAGCAACGAGTTTCTGAGTCTTAAAACTTTGCAGGACGCAATTAATTATATGCAACAGTATATCGGGATTTGGAATGAATGGACAAAATTAGAGGGGATAATTACCGTAAAATATGAGGAAATGCTAGAAAACTATCATCATAGTGTCGAAACGATCAGCAATTATCTTAACCTTGATTTGCGCCACGAGGATTTAGACAAAATATTAAAAACCTATCTGCCTCAAACAAAACCGGAGGAAGGCGTTAAGATCCATTTTCAACATGGACAGGCAAATCGATTTAGAGAATTATTTAACCCTGAAGAATTGGAACAAATCAATAGTACTTACCGAAATATTCTATTGAGGATGGGTTACGATGTGTAAGCATTTGACGAGAAGGTTTACATAATCATAAAAAAACAGCTACCCGCGGGTAACCGTTTTTTTATAAACAATTTCTATCTGAAATTTTATTGTTCTAATGTGCTTGTATCACCTTCGGGTAATCCCATTGCTCTGGCTTTTAAAAGCCTGCGCATGATTTTTCCTGATCGGGTCTTAGGTAATTTATCAACGATTTCAATTTCTTCGGGTTTCGCTATGGGACCCATCTCATGACCGACATGTTTTTTTAATTCCTCTATAAGAGTCTCTGAAGGCTGATAATTGGCTCTAAGTATCACGTACGCATGGATGGCGTTTCCTTTAATCTCGTGGGGTAAACCAATGGCTGCTGCTTCTGCCACTGCGGGATGACTGACAAGAGCACTCTCAACTTCAGCGGTACCAAGGCGGTAACCGCTCACTTTAATCACATCGTCTATTCTTCCAATCACCCATATGTATCCGTCCTCATCTTTTCGAGCTGAATCCCCGGCTTGATACAAATTTCCAAAAGTGCCCCAATACTGCTCTTTATATCTTTCAGCATCGCCATAAATAGTCCGCAGCATTCCAGGCCATGGTTTCTTAATTACTAGAAAACCTTCCTCTCCTGGTTGTACAGAATTACCCTTTTCATCTACAACATCTGCATCAATACCAAAGAATGGTTTAGTTGCTGACCCTGGTTTTAATGGGGTGATGGGTAAAGGTGTAATCATGAATCCACCAGTTTCTGTTTGCCACCAGGTGTCCATGATTGGGCATTTCTCCCCACCCACAACGGAGTAATACCATTTCCAGGCTTCTGGATTGATGGGTTCACCAACACTTCCCAATAGCCGTAAACTGCTTAGATTATGTCGCTTGACCCAAGCATCGCCAAATCGCATTAATCCTCGAATGGCGGTAGGAGCGGTGTAAAGAATTGTGATTCCATAATCCTCGACCATTCTCCACCATCGGTTTGGGTATGGATAGTTTGGGGCTCCTTCATACATAAAGCTTGTCGCGCCATTTATGAGTGGAGCATAAACAATATAACTATGTCCAGTAATCCAACCCGGATCAGCAGCGCACCACCATCGATCTTCATCCTTGATATCGAATACATATTTCAAGGTTGTGGCGGTGTATACCATATATCCACCATGGGTATGTAAAATACCTTTTGGCCGTCCGGTTGTTCCCGAAGTGTATAGAATGAACAATGGATCTTCAGCGTCCATTACTTCGGTGGGTGAGTTATGATCATTTGCTACAGGTAAGCTTGTTAGATCTTCATACCAGTAATCTCGTCCGGCTTCCATGTAAATCTCTTGGCCCGTTCGCTTTACAACGATCACGTGCTCAATTGTGCCCTGTCTGGCAATGGCCTCATCAGCAATTTTCTTTAATTCAACAATTTTCCCGCGTAGCCAACCACCATCAGCTGTAATTAGAATTTTACTCTGGGCATCTTGAATTCTTTCGGCGAGGGCTTCTACACTAAAACCGCCATATACCACAGAATGGATAGCGCCAATTTTTGCACAGGCCAACATAGCGATTACTTGCTCAGGTATTCTGGGTAAATAAATGGTGACAATATCTCCCTTTTTGGCACCCATACTTCGAAGAACATTAGCAAATTTATTAACTTCCCTATTTAGTGAGAAATAAGAGAATGTTCGTTTATCACCGGGTTCTCCCTCCCATATTAATGCAAGTTTGTTTCTCCTATATGTGGATAGGTGTCTTTCAAGAGCATTGTGGACAATGTTTACTTGACCGCCAACGAACCATTTGAAAAAAGGCTTGTTTGAATCGTCCAATACTTTTTCCCAAGGTTTATACCATTCAAATTCTCTTGCGCGTTCTGCCCAGAATTCTTCATTGTTGTCGATTGAAAATTTGTGGAGATTCTCGTATTCTGAAACGTTAGCTTGTTGAACAATCTCGCTGGAAGGTTTATAAATATCCTCAGTTGATTGGTTGTTTGCGAATTCTTCTTTTTGCTCCATTTTGGTTGCTCCTCACTAGAATTGAGATTATTCGGTTGCTGGTTTGATAACAGGGAAAAATGATATTAAAAAATTATACCAGAATGGTCATATTTATTATAGAGTTTTTTCTCCAAGGTTGTTTGGTTTAATTCTTTTTTCCTGAGTGAATTGATTTGTTTGCTTAAATAACATATTAAACGACCACGATGATAAACCGTGGCCGTTTTGTTTACTCTTGAATTGTTCCCGCAAAAATTATGGGGCCTTCTGCAGGGACATCAGGTGGTCGCCCGAACGGCATCGCTCGTTCCACATACAATTTTTGGTATAAAAGACTGTCTTCCCAAACTCCACCTCCCAAAATATCGTTACCTTGACTTTCGGAAGACTCGCGCCTAGAACCGGCTAACATGCCCGTATAAGAGCTAAGATCCATTGAGGCTGTATCAATGTTGAGTGTTGGGTTGTGGCATGTAGTACATGCGGGTGCGCCTGGATACCATAGATTGCCTTCTAAAAATAACTTTTGAACATCGTCATAGAAATTAGCAATACAATTTTGCCCGTTTATATCGACAAAGGTGAATGGATCTGTCTCTGAATAACCATTTGAAACCCAAGAACCGATTAACTGAACAGCGGTTATTTGGCATGATACTCTTACTGCGCTGCCCTCAGATTGTGCTATTGGCAAACTAGCCGGTATCAATGTTGGAATAGGAGTTCGCTTTGGAACAGCTGCTCCTTTTTCACAATCTAACGAAAATCCGCATCCCGAAACAAAAACAAACCCAATCCACACTACCAGAACAATAATAAATAGACCAATTATCCAATAAATTAGATTCTTAACATCATCCTTCATAATCTCACCTCGAGGGGGTTAGTGTTCGAAGATAATTTACGACGTCCCATCGGTCTCTTACACTCAAGTTTTCATTTAGGGCAGGCATGGCGCCAGGCAATCCAGCACTAATCGTTACGAATAGTGTGCCATCACTCTTGTCTTGAGTAACCTGACTGGTAAGGTTTGCTGGCTTTTTATTTACCAAAAACGGCGCGATTGGACCGTTTCCCTCACCCGTTGGTCCATGGCATTGGGTGCAATTTACAGAAAAAAGTACCCTACCGCGCTCGACAGAAACCTCGTCTGCCTCGATAGGATTGTCTGGTGCACCAAGCCCTGGGATATATGCTGCTCCCTCGATAGGGATTGAATTTTCTGGAACGGGTAATGGATTTTCCATAGCATTGAAAGCGGGTTGGATTTCCATAAATCCAATGAAGTCAATTTTTATGACATCGTAGGCTAATAAGCCAATGATGGTTGCGATGACGATCAAAGCACCCGCAAGAATTCCAACACGTTTGATCATGGCAATTGCCTTTCTGCATTTCGGACCATTTTCGCCCCTGCATTTGTCAGTGCTTTTTCGATGTTTGCCTGTTGATCTGCCGCACAATCGATAATTATTGCGATATCTCCCGCACTTAATTCGGGAGTATATTCTTTTTTCTCGTAAGAAGGGAGAACACTTTCTAAAAATACACCTAGAAATGTTGCTATGAGCATAAATAGCATGATCATTTCAAAGAGTACAACAGCAGTTGGAGCACCTGGGGCAAGTAATTTTCCACCAACATAGACTTTGTATAGATTAGGCGTTATTTTTCCCAAGAAAATCCCTACCAATCCACCAAAGATTGCACCACCAAGCGTTGAACCATGGTCAATACCTAAATCCGTCAACGCATCTATCGCATGAGCAGCAGGGTCAATTTCACTAAAAAGCGCCAACAATTTTATTTGCTCAGTCATTCTTACGGTTCTCCTCAATCTAATTCGCTTACGGATGACAGGTTTGCTTTGCCAACTTTTCTGATGGAGTGAGATAGCTGACCTTCTTGAACCTCCCAGACCGGGACCAGTGGAATTAACTTCGAAGCAACCATATAAAAGAGAGTAAACAGTGCAAAAGTCCCAATAGTTAAGTAAATTTCTACCCCTGGTTTATATACAGTCCAAGTAAAGGGATTTCGAGTTATTGTCAGTGAGACAGGAATGATAATATAACGTTCGAAGTACATACCTACATTTATAAGTAATCCAACACCGAATAAAATCCACGGGTTGGTTCGCCATTTATGATTCCAGAGGATAAGCCATGGAATGACAATATTGAAAACTAACATTGCGAACCACATCCAGCCGAGTGGTCCCTCTTCGTGCCAATCCAAAAGCAGATGTGTCCATTTATCTCCACCATACCATTGAACCATAAAATCATTGAAAAAGAAGTATGCCCATCCCATTGAAACAATTAGCATTAGCTTCCCCAATGCATTTAGGTGCTCTTTGCGGATGAAGTATTTCATGTTTTTCATTGTTGATCTGACAATTATCAGCACCATGGATACTGCTGCGATCCCTGAATGAAGTGCTCCAATTACAAAATATGGACCAAATATCGTTGAGTTCCATCCTGGCCGAGTGGCAACAGCAAAATCCCAAGAAACGATTGTGTGGACAGAAAACATAACCGGCAAGATCGCATATGCAAAAATATTTAACGCTGAATGAAGGTTGGCCCATTCTTTCTCTGTTCCCCTAAAACCAAAGGCTAGAACACGATAGAATTTCTTCCGCCAACCCTCAGATCGATCTCTGGCCATAGCCAAGTCTGGAATGAGCGGCAATAAGAGATACATTGTGCTTGCGAGTATATACGTCGTAATAGCCAATAAATCCCAGTTCAGTGGAGAGCGATAATTTGGCCAGAGCATTCTTTCATTGGGATAGGGAACCATCCAATAAAACCGCCAAACTCTACCCATATGCATCAGAATACTCAACCCGGCTTGGATTAAACCAAAAGTAGTCATGAGCTCTGCTGCGCGTGTAAATGGCCGGCGATATTCTGCTTTAAAAACCCGCAGTAGCGCAGAAACAAAGGTGCCCGCATGGCTGATACCAATCCAAAAAACGGTATTGGCTAAGAATATTCCCCAGTAGACTGGACGATTGGTGCCTGCAACCCCGAGACCTTCTTTTATCATATATCCCCAGGCACCGATCAAGCAAACCGCAACAATGATTGATAAAATTCCTAATGCGATCCAGAAGCGTATTGGGGTCGTTTCCATCGCCTCCATCACCATTGCATTCATTTCCCCCCGAGGTTTAGGGTCATGCATTAAATGCTCACTTAAATCCTTTTCGCCATGGTGGCCTTTCGCATGTGGGATATTTTTGCTATCTGCTTGAACTGCCATATTATCTCCTCACCTCAAGATAGGTAACACGCGGTGAAATTCCAAGCTCTTCTAAGAGTTCTGTGCCTCTATCGGATTTGCTTAGTTTGCTAACTTGGCTTTCCGGGTCATCCAATCAACCAGCATGTGTACAGGCATGCCCTGCAAGCGCTTTGATTTTTGGTCGATTGGATGACCCTTCGGCTCTGTGTATTCTTTGGATGCAGAAGGTGCATTTTTCCATCACCCCTCTTTTACGAACTGTAACGTCAGGGTTGAGTTGATTCTCTAAGGGGGCAGGTCGCTCCCAATCACGCCAGTTAAATACACGAACTTGGTATGGACAGTTATTGGCACAGTATCTAGTGCCCACGCAGCGATTATATATTTGGGCGTTAATGTTGTTTTGCTGGCTGTGCACAGCAGCAAAAACGGGGCATACTGGTTCGCAAGGTGCCTCTCCACATTGCTGGCACATCACTGGTTCATATGGCGTTTTCCGAACATCTGGATAGTCCCCTTCCCAGAACCGTTCAATCCTAATCCAATGCATCGCTCGTCCGTAGGCAGCGTCTTCTTCGCCTACAAAAGACACATTGTTTTCCATCGAACATGCAACC
>JARROY010000115.1:0-6440 GCA_037383445.1 Anaerolineales bacterium
GTTCTCCTCTCCCACCAACACCCCTGTCGCGGTTGAAGAGTCTGGGAATGCAGATGAGCGGCCACCTTGAAGTTACGAAGAGCTGTTCGATGCAGGCATCGAAGCTGGGGAGTGGACAAAAGAAGAAGGTCTGTTGATCTTCCTGAAATACTTTGTCGGGGAGATAAGTGATCAGGAAATCGCAGGTGCAGATGAAGTGACCATTAAGTCTGGAAGCGGGATCGTTGCCCTGGCAGAAGAGATGCTGGCACAACCAGATACCGATTCCCAAACCCGATCTGAAATTGAACACCTGCTGCGAATCATATTTCCCCCTCAGGATGTGCTGGACGCGATCAGCCGACCGGAGGATAAAGCTGGTGCAAACTCTTCGATCAAACTCGCTGCATTGGTCAATCCATCCCCCTTAACCCAGAGCGAGGAAGACTGCATTAACCTGGTAACCGGGGGGTATGACCCGTCGGAGATCGAGGGACAGATCTGTTTATTCTACCGGGAACGGGTAGTCACTACCAATACATCGGTTCGTGTTTACTTCCCGATCTGGACGGAAGATTCGGAGGAAATTTTCGCAACGATCAATACTCTCTTAAATACGCTGGAGGAGTCTGCGATTACCTACAACAGGTATAACGGTCTAACCCTCAAAGATTTCAGTTTGCTGTATTTTCCGGATGAACTATTTAACATCACAACTTTTACCAAAATCGAAAACTATTCTGATTCATGCATAATGACTTCTAATTTAACCCCGAATATTTCAGAATTAAACCAACAAGTTATTGCCCAGGAAATGTTTAACTGTGTGCTTAAGTGGTCTTTCGGATATGCATTTCACTGGTGGGGTTATGGATCATCGTTATATTTCAGCAACATAGTCTTCCCCCAAGGTGATCTCGAATGGAATGTAATCCAATATTTTGATGTTAAATCTGTCGATCTGTCTATTGCGCGTATGCGATTCGAAAAGTTTGTCTTTTTCCAATTTTTGGGGAATGTTTACGGACCTCAAACGGTTGTAGACATATTAGAGTCTATCAAAAACGAATCATTCGATTGGATATCTTATATTGTACCGGGTAAACCAGGCGATTTTACCCGATTCGTCGTAAATTATCTTTCAGAAGGTATTGCGGATGAAAATACCGGCGCCGCTTTTATTTCCCCCTCCCCACCAAGAGTAAGCGATACGATAAAAATTGACGAAATGGGCGTGGTTACTATCCATACAACTGGTGACCTGGTCGCATATCGATACTTTGTGGACTACGCGAAAGAAAAGCGATTCTTACAAACCGATCAAGGGGGCAGTGCTTATAAAATTTCCGCTGTCGAGTTAGATCAGCATCAAAACTTAAGTGCCTGGAGCGGGCTTCCACCAGAGATCCGCTCATCCTGCAAAGAAGAAGCCCGTTACATATTCGTTCCTCCTGTAGCCTGGGAAGATGACGATACATCGATAGAAGTCACCAAAGTCGAAAAAGCCGTCTGTGACCCCTGCCTGCTCGGAGCTTGGAAGATTGATAATCTCAGCTTTTCGCAATACATGGAAGGCATATTTGAAGAAAACGTACCTCAAACAGAGAACTTCCAGGCATTGATCGCTGGAGATTACTTTTTTCAGTTTGACACGGAAGGTAATTTTCAAGCCAAGCGAGAAGACCTAAGCGTTTATTATGCGATTGGAGACATAGCAATCCAACCACCTTTGGATCCCGAAGCTCCCGGTCCTCAACCTACCCAAATGTTTAACGTTCCTGTCGGGGGAACGGTTGTTATCAACTCTAACGGGATTGGTAAATACTCGGCAGATGGAGAAATCATGAAGGTTACCCAATTTGTGGATGTGCTTGAGGATGCCAAATCTGGGGTTATCGTCACCAATGGCGAGGGCAACTTTTTTGGTATCATGGGGCAGGTAGATTCAACATTTGCTCCTGATGATGTGAATAAGAACGAGTCTGCACATTACACTTGTGAGGGAGATGTCCTCACAATTTCTATGCCCTATTATGATTTCGACTTGGTTTTGAACAGAGTAGAGAAAATTTTGCCCACGCCGATTCCAACACCCTCACCAAACGATAACCCCTAGAGAATTTTAAAATTGAAAATGAAGGGCTGTAAGTTGCAGCCCTTCTTTTTGTATGTATTCTACCTATCGTTTTAAAAAACGAGCCTGATAAAGTCTTCTTACTCATAGCGCAGCGCCTCTACAGGCTCCAGGCTGGCAGCCCGGTTTGCCGGGTATAACCCGAAGAACAGCCCCACAGCCGTCGAGAAGATGGTCGCTAGTAAAACCGAATCTAGACCTATCATCGGGGAGAGCGGTGTATTGCTGGCTGCCGCAATCCTGCCAACCACAGCGGCAATCCCCCACCCCAGCAAAATTCCAAGAATTCCGCCAAACAGGCTCAGTAGAGACGATTCCACTAGGAACTGTACCAGGATGTCGCGCTTGCGCGCCCCCATTGCCTTACGCAAGCCTATCTCTCGTGTGCGCTCGATCACACTCACCAGCATGATGTTCATGATCCCAATCCCACCAACCAACAATGAGATGCCAGCCACCCCACCCAGAAAGATGGTGATCACATTGGTGATTGTGGCGGCTGTTTCCAGGAAATCTTGCTGGTTTAGGATTGTAAAATCGTCCTGGCCGATGGCTGTCCGGTGACGGGCGCGTAAAATTTGTGAGATTTCCTCTCCAGCCTGCTGCACGGCATCCGGAGAGATGGCGGATACCATGATAATATCCACGCGGTCCTGTGTGGAGCGCCGCAGCAAACGCGCCTGGGCTGTCGTCATCGGGATAAAAACCACATCATCTTCGCTGCCGAATGACCCACCACCTTTTTCTTCCATCACACCAATGACCCGGAAAGGCTGCCCCTCGATACGGATTGTCTCACCCACCAAGCCGGAGGTGCGGCCGAACAATTTATCCGCCACATCCACGCCAATCATGGCGACTGAACTGCGTCCTAAAAGATCGCCCTCATCCACGAATTCACCTTCCGTTACACCCCAATTTCGTACGATAGAATAATCAGGAGTCACACCAGAAATTGTGGTAATCACGCGTTCCCCGCTGAAACTCACTTCAGCGGAACCCTGCAGCATAGGGGCCACATTGGCAACAGAAGGCGCCGCAAACGGGTCTGCCAGGGCATCCGCGTCCCCAAGGGTCAGCGGTTTTGGATTACGCACATCTTCACTTCCACCGCGGAAGACAAAGATCAGGTTTGTTCCAATTCCCTCGATAGACCCGGTTATCTCTGCCTCTGCCCCACGCCCGACTGCCAGCATGGCGATCACGGCTGCCACGCCGATCACAATCCCCAGGATGGTCAAGCCAGAGCGCAGTTTGTTAGCTGCCAGACTCTCCAGCGCTTCAATTACAGGTTGTGCCAATCTCATTTCGTATCCTCCACAACCACGCCATCCCTGATCATCACAATCCGGTTGGTTTGTTCCGCTACTTCTGGGTCATGGGTCACAACAATCAAGGTTGTGCCAATTTCTTTGTTAAGCTTAAGCAATACTGCCATAATCTCATCACCGGATTTTGTATCCAAGTTTCCGGTCGGCTCATCGGCCATAACAATCGCTGGATTGTTGATCAATGCCCGGGCAATCGCCACCCGCTGCTGCTGGCCGCCAGAAAGTTCGCTCGGTCGGTGGTAGATTCGGTCACCCAGTCCAACTGATTCAAGCGCCGCCTTGGCGCGCTCCCTCCGCTCCTTGCCAGAGATAGATGAATAACGCAGCGGCAGTTCTACATTGGAAAGAGCAGTCGCGCGCGGCAGCAGGTTGAAGCTCTGGAACACAAACCCGACTTTTCGGTTGCGGATATCCGCTAACTGGTCATCATTCATGGCTGCAACCGATTCGCCATCCAGATAATATTCACCTGAGGTCGGCCTATCGAGGCAGCCCAAAGTATTCATCAAAGTAGACTTCCCCGAACCTGAAGGACCCATGATCGACATTACTTCCCCGGGTTCAATCTGGATCGTGAGGCCGCGCAGTGCGTGTACCTCTACGTCCCCCATCACATAGATTTTCTTCAAATCTTTTGCATCTACAACAAACTCACTCATCACTAATTCCTCATGAAAGCTGGCGGGCCATCCCCAGTCATAAACTCAGAGGGCGGATTGAGCACAATATTATCCCCTTCTTCCAATCCACCGCCTACCACCTCGCTGTAAAGATCTGCAGAGGCTCCTAGCTCAATGTCCACTTTTTCCAATTGGCCGCCCTTGAGCAGATAAACGACCCGGTTGCCATCCACCACACGGACTGCCCGGTTGGGTACCTGCAGTACGTTCTCCAGCTGGCTGACCACAATGTTCACTGCCGCCGTCATACCAGGTTTGACCTTCTCGTCGGGATCCAGCAGTTCAATCGTCACTTTAAAATTCACCACTCCCTGCACAATATTGCCAACCGGGGAAACCTCAACCACTTGCCCTTCATATTGTGCCGCCAAGATGGCATCAAATTCCAATATCACGGGCTGTCCAACCTCAACGCGGTTGATATCCACTTCGGAAACATCCACATCAACCAACAAATGTGCGAAATCATCGACCCGGAACGCAGGAGTGCCAATCACGGCGCGGTCGCCCGGTTTCACATCTACCTGGGTGACTACTCCGGCAAATGGGCTCTCAATCCAAGCAAGCTCAATCGAGGCTTGAGCTGCTGCAATGCGTGCCTCGGCCGCGGCAATCTCATCGGATTCGGGACCTGCTTTTAAGCGGGCTAATTCCTCCTCTGCATCTGCCAGCCGCTGTTCGGCAACGGCTAAATCCGCCTCAGCAATCGCTTTTTCAATTTGATTAACAGACTGGCCGGTGAGATAATTATAATCACTCAATTTTGAGGCATAATCGCTGTAAGCCGACCGGTATTCCCGCTCTGCCAACAAATATCCGTATGAATTTTTGTTATTGTAGCTATCTCGTTTTGATTCTGCTTCTACCAACTTATCATAGGCCTTTTGCAGGGCAACATTTGCTTTGTCAATATCTTTCTGCTCACCTACATAATTGATGTCATCCAGGTAATCTTTAGCATTATCCACGGTATCGCGCAGATCAGCCACATCTTTCTCAGCCATCACAATCGCGATACCCTTATAGCTGTCCAGTAAATCCTCAAAAGCTTGCTGAGCATTCACTAGGTCAGCCTGAGCAAGGATCACATTTTGCGGCAAAGAAGACTGCTTGAGTGAAGCCAAAATTTCCCCTACCGTCACTTCCTGGCCCACACCTATGTTGACCTCATCTACAATCCCAGTGGTCTGCCAGTTAAGTATTATAGATTGGTTTGAACGCACCGTCCCAGTAGCGCCGATCGTCGCCTCCAAAGGGCCTACTTTAGCCTTTTCAGTCTGTAGTTCGCCGAGAAGAAATTCGCTTGCCCGGTTGGCTAAGATATTCCGCCCGACGAAAAAACCCCCGACTAAAACCGCAACCACGATCACGGTGATAATAATCCTTCTTGTTTTCATCTAAAATGCTCCTATGTTAATTAATTTTCTTTTTAATCGTTCCCTGCTGCAGAGATTCCACCCCCTGAATTGCCTTTTCCAGCAACCCAAAAAGCTGCTCCTGTTCCGAGGAGTTCAACTGCTGCAGGAAAACTTGGGTCCCCAGCACCATTGCCTGAACGGCTTTCTGAAGCACTTCATGGCCTTTTTGGGTCAAGTGCAAACAGGTTGCCCTACCATCGCTGGGGTCAGATTTTCTCTCAACCCAGCTCTCTTCTTCCAATCGCCTGATCCCCACACTGACGGTTGGTGAACTAAGATTGAGACCTTCTGCCAAGTCTTGTAGATGGCAGCCAGGATTCAACCCAACGAAGCGGATCATCTCCATCTGTGAGAAACTTAGATCATAGCGGTTATGGGGAAAATCTCCCAGCCGAAGTGGTTTCAGGCGTTCCATCAATCGCAATAAGCGAATTTCTGGTGAATGGGGATCATAATCTTTTATAAACTTATCCATAGCTGTCCTAATCAAGACTATATAATACTATAAAATTTAGTTAGACTAACTAAATTCACCAGACCATTATCCCATTCACCCATACCTAAGTCAAGTTAGAAATTCATTAACACCGGACGATTTCAGAATCAACCAAATCTCCAGCTATTCACGGATTCTTTTAATTTAACTATTATCTAATCTAAGGAATTGTATATTTACCAGAATCTTCTTATTGATTGTCGAAGCTGGATCAAGGACGATCCGATAAACCACATCCCCCCAATCTACAAACATGATGTCCCGTTCCTTTCCAGGCCATTGGATCGAAAACTGGTAAGCAGGAAAACCCGCAAAGGTGGTTTCTCTTACCTCCTTGGCTTGCAGCTGCTCGATTCGTTGAGAAACATCTACTAGAAATAATTCAACAGCCTGCCTTGCGGG
>JARROY010000116.1:0-6431 GCA_037383445.1 Anaerolineales bacterium
ATGTTGGCTGCGGCGCGGGCTGGAGCAGGTGATTTGGATGGCGCGATTGAGGCCTATCAGCGCGGTATAGTGCTGGCGTATGAAGAAGGCAACCTGGTTGGTGCATATGGATGCATCTATGGGCAGGCGATGTACATGCTGGTCCAAGGGCGGCTGAAAGAAGCTGATCGGCTCTGTCGTACAGCGATTGACCGTGCCGTGCGTGAAGGTCATCGAGAATTCCCTGCAGCGGGGTGGCTGTTTATTACGATGGCCAGGATTATGATGGAGAGAGGGGACTTGGATGAAGCGGAGTTGAATCTGAGAGAGGGGTTGCGAATCGCCCGCCCTGGCGGGTTCAACGAAGCGATGCGGTCTGGCCGGTACTTTCGTGCTCACCTGGCTGCCGCACGTGGTGATCTGGAATCTGCGACGGAAATCTTTGAAGACACAACAAGGCTCATACAAGCTATGGAGGAACCTTATCTGACGGGTGAACTCAACTGGCATTGGGCAGTACATGATCTTGACACAGGTGACTTGAAAGCCGCACGTGAAAAACTCCTCATCCTGGAAGAAAAATGTGCAGCCACACAACATGCCAATCTGCTGCTTTGGTGGAGATCGCTGCACCCACGCCTGCTGTGTGCTGAGGAACGCTTTGAGGAAGCTCTTACTGCGCTGGACGAGTCCATAGCCCAGGTGAGGGCTGTGAACAGCAATGGAGAAATGATCCGTCTGCTGGCACTGAAGTCAGTAGCGCTTGACGCGTTGGGAGACAAGATTCCTGCTCGCACTGCCATCCGAGAGGCTATTGGGATAGGTGCAGCCGAGGGATTCATCTGGCGGTGGCTGGATGCCGGACCAAGAATCGTACCGCTGCTGCGCGATCTGAGAACTGACCAAGATACACCTCAGAATTTCCAATCCTACTTGGACTCCTTACTGGATGCCTGCAAGGACAAATTTAGTCAATCTGAAACTCCTCAGCATGGAGTCCAATCTAACTTGCTTACCCCGCGAGAACTGGAGATCATGCGCCTGATTCGCAAAGGTTATTCCAATCCGGAGATCGCCAATAAGCTGGTGGTTACCCTGAACACTGTTAAGAAACATACCAGCAACATCTACGGCAAGCTGGGGGTTAGCAGCCGTACCCAGGCGATTGCACGCGCCCGCGAACTAAACTTACTCTAATTCCTACGCCCCTTTTATATCCCCATACTACCTTTGAGTAATACACTGGTCTGAAGCAGTTTGCTGAAGATTACTCTATGGTATGGCGACAAAACCGTTAAGGCTGTCTATACTTTTGGTTAGAAAAACACAATGCAAAAGGATAGATATGAAAACCCAACCTAAAATGAATGGCCCCCAGTTATACGAGATTCGCGTGGCAGGTCATCTGAGTGCCAACTGGGCGACCCGGTTTGAAGGTTTATCCGTGCAGCATGTGCCTGAAGGGGATACGGTATTGACCGGGATGCTCGATCAGGCTGCCCTGCATGGTGTCTTTGTAAAAATCCGTGATCTGGGTTTGAAAATCATATCCGTCAACCGTAGTGGTATTGATGGATCTAATAAGAATTAGGAGAAAACCATGAAAATTCTAGCATATTTGTTGGCATGCCTATCCCTTCTGATGAGCAGCTTGCTGTTCATCAAACTAAAAGGGATTGGCTTGCCCCTGTTCGCCAAATTGGCTGCCTCCGCCTTATCCCGCATCTGGGCTTTGTTTGGGCTAGCTGGGGCTGTGTTAGGGTGGTTCTACCAGACTTATATCGCCATCCCCATTGGCCTCATCGGCGCAGGGGTCTTGATATGGTATGTTTGGGCAAATACGCAGGGACATGATGGTTTTGAAAAAGCCTTTGGCACAGGCTGGGAGGACAAGATCACCCCACAGCAAGCCAAACCGATGGTTAAAAGGCGCAGGAGCTTGTTCATAAAGATGAAATCGTCTCCCAAACCAATCATCGAGAAAGACCTCGCCTTCTGGAAGATCGAAGGCTCAGACAGGGAACTCCTCTGCGATCTGTGGCGTCCGGCGGATGGCGAATATGTTTCCGGCCTGTCATTCATCTTCCACCACGGCAGCGGATGGGCGGCAGGGGATAAAGATTTTGGCACTCGGCCATTCTTCAGCCACCTCGTGGCCCAGGGACATACCGTCATGGATGTCGCCTACCGCCTTTGCCCCGAAGTACAGCTTGATGAAATGGTGGGAGACGCAAAACGAGCTGTGGCCTGGATGAAGGAAAACGCTCAAAAATACGGCCTGGACTCGGACAAAGTAGTTCTGGCGGGTGGCTCTGCAGGGGCGCATGTCGCCATGTTAGGGGCATACACACCCAACGACTCAAAATTCACCCCACAAGAGCTAAAAAGTGTTGATCTATCTGTGCGCGGCATGGTCGGCTACTACGCACCAGTAGACCTGGCAGCCGGATATATTCCCTGGTTAGAATCAAACCCTAATGCAAACCTGGAAGCGCCGGCAATAGGCACCAGGCTGGAGGGCATGGAGGGAATCAAGTTTGCCGGACGGATGGACCTTTTGTTGGGCGGCTCACCTGAGGAGATACCCGAAGTGTATAAAAAGGCTGACCCCATTACCCATGTGAATGCCCAAACCCCGCCCACCATACTCTTCCAAGGGACAAATGACGTCCTCGTCCCTGTAGAGCCAACCAAAGCGCTGTATACAAAACTGGTTGAGGTCGGTGTGCCCGCGGTAATGAGTATCTTCCCCACTACAGAGCATATGTTTGATTTTATGTTCCCACAATTATCCCCACCAGCTCAATCAGCGCTGTATGATGTGGATCGGTTTCTGGCTTTATTATTGAACACAAATTGAGAACTTATCAGAGGAGATGAACAATGAATAATATATCTACTTTCAAGACTTGCGAAGGGGAAACTGCTTTTCTCACGGCGTATGAGACCGCCATGAACTTGTGGCCCGTTCCTAATGAAGAGATCGAGATTCCAACTCGGTTTGGGATGACTCATGTTGTTATCAGCGGTCCGAAGGATGCTCCACCATTGGTACTCCTGCACGGGATGGCAATGACTTTAACAATGTGGTTGCCCAACGTCGCTGATTTCAGCAAAGATTACCGGGTGTATGCTATCGACATTATGGGCCAACCAGGCAAAAGCATCCCTGACTACGATGAACCGATACGTGATGTGGCAAACTTCATGGTGTGGTTGCAAGAGACTCTCGACAGGCTGGGCTTGGATAAAGTCTATCTGGTGGGGATGTCCTACGGTGGGTGGTTAGCCCTCAATCTCGCCATTACCGCACCGGAGCGCGTTCGAAAACTTGCGCTTCTGTCTCCTGCGGCCAGTCTCCAGCCAATTGTCAAACAGTTTATGCTGCGCGGGATGCTGATGGGTATTCTCCAGATACGCTTTACAGCGGACTCATTCATGGGATGGATGGGAATCAGAGATACCCCCGGTGACCTGGTCAGTCGGTGCTTACTGGACTTATTCTATCTAGGCATGAAGCATTTCCGAATGCCGCCTGAAACTGCCTTTATCATGCCTACTGTATTCTCTGATGAGGAACTGCGAGGGCTAAAAGTGCCTGTGCTTCTGCTGATTGGCGACAGCGAAGTTATCTACAACCCGGCAAAGGCGTTGGGCCGGGCGAAACGACTTATTCCAAATCTTGAAGGGGAGCTGGTGCCGAATAGCAATCACAATATGTGCGGCGCCCATTACCAAATTGTCGATGAGCGAGTGCTCGATTTTCTGAACGGCAACTGAGGTAAAAAACTTGATTTTTGGAGATGATTATGATTATTCTGGCCTATATATTATCTGGTTTATCATTGCTAATGGGCATCGTGCTGATCATGCCTCAGCCAAAATTCCCACTCAACTTTTGGTCCTTGATTCCTAAACTTGGTGCTGGCGCACTCTCTGCTTTTTGGACGGTTATGGGCGCGGCTGGTGCAGTTTTTGGGGCTGTGAGTGGCGCATATTGGGCGATTCCAATTGGGATGATTGGTGCTGGTATTCTGGGCTGGTATGTCTGGCAATGCAGCAGAGATCATAAAGGATTTGAGGAGGCTTTCGGGGCAGGCTGGGAAGAACAAATTTCCATTAAGCAAGCCAAAAATATGACAAAGAAACGTTGGGCATGGTTTTTAAATATGAAAACTTCCCCAGAGCCTATTTGGGAGTGCGATGTCCCATTCTGGACCATTCCTGGTACAAACCGGGAACTTCTGTGTGACATTTGGCGACCGGCCGATGGCAGAAGTTCAGGTATGGCGGTTATTTACATTCATGGCGGCGCTTGGTTCATATGGGATAAAGATTATTACACCAAACCATTCTTCCGCCACTTAGCTGCTCAAGGACATACAATCATGGATGTGTCTTATCGCCTTTGCCCTGAAGTCGATTTTTTCGGCATGATAGGTGATGTCAAACATGCGATTGCCTGGATGAAAGCCAATGCCTCCGCCTATGATGTGAATCCTGAAAAAATTGTTATCGCCGGTGCTTCTGCGGGGGGGCATCTTTCACAAATAGCGGGATATACGCCTGGACACCCCGACTTGACACCAGAGGAATTGAAAGACACTGATCAATCAGTTTGTGGGGTCATCTCCTATTACGGTTTTACTGATCTGATGGCGATGTGGCGGCATATGAGTATGGAAAAAATTGAAGATCCATCACCGGTGCCTGTTGGTGAAAATTTGGGCCCGAATAGGGGGATGAAGTATTTAGGTAGGATGGATATCTTCTTGGGAGGTTGGCCCGATGATGTACCAGAAATATATCAATTAGCCTCACCAGTATCCCATGTTCATCTGGATAACCCCCCAACGTTACTTCTTCAGGGTGAACAAGATATCTTTTGTCCAGTTGATGCTTCCCGCGCACATTTCGAAAAGTTGGTTGAATCAGGTGTCCCGGCTATTAACGTTGTTTTTCCATACACAAACCATGCATTTGACTTGCTGTTACCACAGATATCCCCGGCAGCTCAGTCGGCGCTGTACGATGTGGATCGTTTTTTGGCATTGCTAGTAAACAATGTTTGAATCTAACGAAGGGGTTTGAAATGACAGTATTAGCTTATATCCTCTCAGGTTTGTCCCTGCTAATAAGTGTTTTGATCCTTGTTCGGTTGAGGGTGAATTGGTTCGGCGTTATATTATGGTTCCCAAAACTGTATGCTGGCGCCTTGTCAGCGTATGGGGTGGTTATTGGCGCAGCAGGAGCGATTGTTGGAGGCATAGGCGGCGCGTATGGGGCTGTTCCGATGGGGCTTTTTGGTGCCGGCGTATCGGTCTGGTATGTCTGGCGATGCAGCCGCGATAACACCGGTTTAGATGATCTATTTGGTGTTGGTTGGCAGGACCAGATACCCTCCGAAGCTGCTGGCAAAATGCTCAAATCACGCTGGACTATGTTTTTGAAGATGGGAGCTTCTCCACAATCTTCCTTTGAGCGCGATGTTGTTTTCAGGATAATTCCCGGTACGCAAAGGGAATTGCTCTGCGACCTCTGGCGGCCCGGCGATGGCAGCGCTTCTGAGGTGGGCGTAATATATCTTCATGGCAGCGCCTGGATGATCGGGGATAAAGATTTGTTCACAAGGCCTTTCTTTCGTCACCTGGTATCTCAGGGGCATACAGTGATGGACGTTTCTTACCGTCTTTTTCCTGAGACGGACCTGTTCGGAATGATCAGCGATGTCAAATATGCGATTGCCTGGATGAAGGAAAACGCCTCTCGTTTCGGTGTAGACCCGAATAAGATCGTTTTGGCAGGCGGCTCTGCAGGGGGACATCTTGCCTTGTTGGCAGGATACGCGCCCGCACATCCAGAACTGAAACCACAGGATCTCAAAAACACCGATTTATCCGTGTGTGGGGTGATCTCTTACTACGGTCCCTCTGACTTGTTGGCCATGTATCAAGGGCAGGTCCTGAATTTACCAGAGATTGAAGACCAGCCCCCAAGGCTTATTACGACCGAAACTACGCTGAGCAATCAAGATATTGGCTTGATACATCTTTTATTGGGCGGCCGTCCACAGGATAATCCCGAGGCGTATCCATTATTCTCTCCTCAAAGCCACGTTCATCCTGGCTGCCCGCCCACGCTGCTTTTTCACGGAGAGCCGGACATATTGGTTCCTTCTGCGCCAACCAAAGCTCTTTACCATAAGCTGGTTGAGGCAGAGGTGCCGGCATCGTATGTGATGTTTCCAAAGACAGATCATGGCTTTGATCTGATACTGCCACAGGTCAATCCGGCAGCTCAGTCGGCGCTGTACGATGTGGATCGTTTTTTGGCAATACTAGCCAATAAGTAAGAAAGGAGTAGCAAAACATTACCTAAATCAAAAATTATAGTATCAATTTCAGAAAGACTTAACTTCATCTTTGTTTTTAAACGAAGATAAAAATACAGCA
>JARROY010000117.1:0-6422 GCA_037383445.1 Anaerolineales bacterium
TAAGGACCACCAGCAGATGCAAATCATAGTTCCCTTATGGCTGAAAGCCGCGGTCCTGGTGACGCCGATCATTTTTATCGCCTCATTTGTCGGCACTAAATTTACATCTTTTGATCAGCAGTCTACCCAAAAAGACTTATCTCGACTGCAGAAATATGTCGATCAGGCTGCTGAAATAGATGGAGACATTTTATTCATTTCTCAAAGGCACCTGATCACCTTTGGTCTGATCAAAAATGTCCCGCTGGTGCATGAGCATGAAAAAGTTTTACTGCAAGAAATGGTCATGGCCCAAAATGAGGTTTATCTGAGTAGGTTGGCGGCTGAACTGGCAAATCAGCGCTACTCCCTGATTGTCACCGACCATCTTCCAAGTGTTTGGAAAAACCCCAAAAAGGTCTCTCTGGCGATGGAAAACAATGTTGTGCTGAAGGATTTGGTTCCTTTGTTTACCTGCGCGTATGAAGTACAAAACCGTTTGCTGGATGGGAGCCTAGATATCCTGACACCTAAGGCGGATGTGACTTGCGGCAGCGAATAAGTTAGCTGCCAATATCCGTACTTATACGAGGAATACATGCCTGAACGAACATTAATTAAACCCGTTATTGAACGGGCATACCAGGACCCAGACATTACCACGCTGATCATGATCGATCAGGATGGGGGAGAGCGGCTGGTTACTGCCGGGCAATTCCACCAGCAGGCTTCTAATTATGCCCAAACCCTACAGCAAGCGGGCGTTGGACCCGAAGATTTGGTTGTGTTGGTGCTCAAGCACTCCCAGGTGCTGCTGTCCGCTTTTTGGGGAGCGCTGTATTTAGGTGCCATCCCCTCCATATTCCCCTTCCTGACCGAGAAATTGGACCCAGACCTTTACATGCAGCGGGTCCGGACTTTGGTCGCCAGTGAGGGGGCAAAGGCTGTCATCACCTTCCCGGCGTTTAAGCAAGCCCTGAGCGACTTGCTCGATGATGTGGATTGTCTGGTGCTGAGTACAGAGGACGTTTCTGAAGCAGCAGTTGGAGGGAGACAGGCAGAAGAAACTTTCTGGCTAAATCCATCTGCCGATAAGATCGCCTTTCTGCAGCACAGCAGCGGCACAACGGGTTTGCAAAAAGGGGTCGCTCTGTCCCACCAAGCGGTACTCAACCAGATTTCCGCTTACAGCCGGGCGATTGACCTTAATCAGCAGGATGTGATTGTGAGCTGGCTGCCCCTATACCATGATATGGGCCTGATTGCGGGTTTTGTGATGCCGATTGTTTCAGGGACCCCCTTGGTATTAATGTCCCCCTTCCATTGGGTGCGAGATCCAAAAGTGCTGTTGTGGGCGATGGATAAGCATAAAGGGACTCTGTGCTGGCTGCCGAATTTTGCTTACAACCATATTGCGCGAACTGCCCGTCCCAGTGCGTTGGAAGGATTAGACCTGAGCACCTGGCGGGCGGTGATCAATTGTTCCGAGCCCGTTTACCACCAGAGCCACTTGGTGTTTTTGGAACGGCTTAAACCCTACGGCCTGAACGATAGTGTGCTGTCGGTTTCTTATGCGATGGCGGAAAACACCTTTGCTGTAACCCAAACGCAAGTAGGCCGCGCCCCGAATGTGGATTGGGTCAAGATTGGTCCGCTCCAGGAAGAGGGCCGCGCCGTACAGTCCCCGGCTGGTGAGGAGGGATCCACACCCATGGTGAGTTGCGGAGTGCCGGTTGAGGGAACCGAGATCGCAGTGGTGGACTCTGGAGGGGCGCGTTTGGGAGACCGGCAGGTAGGCGAAATTATTTTACGTTCGGATTGTATGCTCACCGAATACTACCGGCGGCCGGAAATCACCGCCGAGGCGATTAGGGATGGCTGGTATTTCACCGGCGATATGGGCTACATTGCAAATGGCGAACTGTATATTACCGGCCGCAAAAAAGACCTGATCATTGTCGGCGGGAAAAATGTTTACCCGCAAGATTTGGAGGCAATTGCCAACCATATTCCGGGGATCTATCCGGGTAGAGCCGTTGCGTTCGGTCTTTTTGATGAGCGGATCGGTTCTGAAGTGGTCGTGATGGTGGCAGAACTTCAGTCAGAGCTGGATGGCAGAACACCGCTGGAAATTGAACGAGAACTGCGCCAGCAAATTGTGGCCCAAACTGAGATCACGCTGGCGGATGTACGGCTGGTTGAAGAGCGCTGGGTGATTAAGACCTCCAGCGGTAAGATCGGCCGGGCAGATAACCGGAAAAAATACCTGCAGCAGTTCCGCGGTCAAGCATAGGTTGATGATGAAGAGATCCAATAAAATTTTAGTGTTGGTTGGGGGCGGCGTATTTTTGGTCGTTTTAGCGCTGCTCTTGGCTTGGGTTTCTTTTGGGTTTTCATCCACTGCCGCATGGCCCAGCTTTTTGGCGCTTGAGCTGCTGATGGTAGGTGTGGGCTGGGCAGCCTTCTACCACTTTCGTGGAGAAGCGGTTCCAAAATGGCTCATCTGGCTGGTGCTTGGGGCTGTGCTGCTGCGTTTGGTGTTAGGTGTTTTTTGGTTTTGGGCGCTGCCTGTTTGGGGATACCCCAACGAAACCCAGCAGGCTGGCTATATCATGTACGACCCATTTTTACGAGATGCGGACGCATGGCGGCTGGCCCATTCTGGCACCTCTTTAATGGAAGCCTTCCACGGTTTCAGTGCCCACGATCAATACGGCGGGCTTTTATTCCTCAGTGCTTTGGTTTATCGAACGCTTGGATTTGGTGAGCACATCCCACAACTGATGCTGCTGGTCACCAGCACGATTTCAGGTCTGGGGGTGCTGTACGGTTGGGGCTTCACCCGTCGTTTGTGGGGACGGCCAGTGGCGAAATGGGCGGCAGTGGGCCTTGCGGTCTATCCAGAGGCAGTCCTGCTGGGCAGTGCTCATATGCGGGAAGCATTTACGATCACCTTTGGTGCCGCGATCGGTTTTTTACTGTTGCGCCTCTGGCAGGAGAAAAACTGGCGCGACTTGTTGGTCTTATTCCTGATCCTCTTTCTGGCAAGTGCTGTTTCTTGGGCGTATGTCCTTCAGTTAGCACTGGTGCTGATGTTTCTAGCGGTTGGCCTGACCTGGGAAAGAATTTCTACCAATAAGCTTTCCCAGCTTCAGGTGTTTGGGCTGGGGTTGGCAGGCGTGGCCATAGCTGCTGTGGGAGTCTATTTCTGGCGCACCCTGGAAAAGATGAGTGATTTCCAAGGGTATCTGACCCAATCTTATTCCGGCATGGTGCAAGCTATTTTTTCGCGCACACCAGAGTTTCTGCACACACCATTCTTGCTGGGTTATGGGATTGCCCGGCCGCTGCTCCCTGCCGCTCTGATAGGAAAAGGGGAATCGGTTTTTTGGCGGGTGATCGGTGTTGGGCGGGCATTGGGCTGGTCTGTACTGCTGGCATTATTGCTTTATGCTTTAATCCGGGTGTTCCGCAACCGGGCTTGGCTGAAACCGGCAGGGATGCTGTTATGGGGTAATCTGATCGTGATGCTGGTTGCAGCTTACCGCGCCGGTGGAGACTTGTGGGATAACCCCCGTTACCGGGCAGGTTTTGCGGCTTTTCAATTGGCCTTGGCAGCATGGGCACTGGTTCAACAGCGCAAGCAGCAAGATCCGTGGCTGCGAAGAATCCTAGTCCTTGTGCTGATCCAGATATTCTGGCTGGTAATCTGGTATTTGCCGCGCTACCTCGCTGTGCCCTGGGGAGTGACCGGAGCGATGAAAATGGTCGGCGTGGGTATTGTCACCGGTGGTTTGTATTTGCTAGGGGAGTGGGTAAAGGGCCAGCCAAACGAATGAATTTTTGGTCATTAGATCAGTTATGCTACCCTTGACCTATTTGATCTCACTGTTATAATTCAAGAATTGAATTTTGGAGTTGATTAGTGGAACCATCAGTTGAAGAATTTCGTGAATTAAATTTGTTGGAACATATTGAAGAAAACCCGGACATCACCCAGGCTTCGCTTGCTGACCAGTTGGGGGTGGCTGTGGGAACCGTGAACTGGCACATCAAGCGCCTGGTGGATAAGGGCTATGTAAAAGTAAAACGTGCCCAGCGAAAGAAACTGCGCTATATCATTACCCCCAGCGGCATCGCGTTTCGCGCTCGGTTGACATTTCGCTATATTGAATGGTCTTTGCTGCTGTACCGAAAAACACGCCAGCGGGTAAGCGAACTGTTGGATGAACTGAAAGCTGCCGGCTATCGCCATGTGCGTATTCATGTTCAGGATCAGGGGCCGGACGATATTATGGACATCTGCCGCCTGACCTGCTTAGAGCATGGGGTTGAAGTAGTTGAGTCCCATCAAGTCCCTGTTTTGGAAGTGCGTGGTTCAAAAGTCACCCTGCACCTCCATGAGGAAAAAATATAGGCTTTACGATAAGAGGTAAATTCTGATGACAAACTTTTGGAAAGATAAACGCGTGTGTGTGACAGGGGGAGCTGGTTTTCTTGGCTCCTTTTTGCTGGAGAATCTTGCCAAGCGGGGTGCGGAAGATATATTTGTCCCGCGCGTGGAAGACTATGACTTGAGCAAACCGGAGGATCAGGACCGGATGCTGGATGATGCCAAACCAGACCTGGTGATCCACCTGGCCGCCCTGGCAGGCGGGATTGGTGCCAACCGCGCCCATCCAGCAGAGTTCTTTTATAAGAATCTGATGATGGGTGTACCGCTGCTGCATAAATCATGGGAAAAAGGGGTAAGCAAGTTCGTCGCTATCGGCACGATATGCGCCTATCCCAAATTTACCCCGATCCCCTTTAAGGAAGAAAATTTATGGGAAGGCTACCCGGAAGAAACCAATGCTCCGTACGGATTGGCGAAGAAAATGCTCCTGGTGCAATCTCAGGCTTACCGCGACCAGTACGGCTACAATTCAATTTATCTTTTGCCGGTCAACTTGTACGGCCCGCGGGACAACTTTAATTTGGAAACATCACATGTGATTCCCGCCCTAATTCGTAAATGTGTCGAAGCCAAGCAGCGCGGCGATGAGGAAATTGTTGTCTGGGGTACGGGGTTTCCCACCCGAGAGTTTTTATATGCTGGCGATGCGGCCGAAGGGATCGCCCTGGCAGCGGAAAACTATAACGGAAGCGAACCGGTCAACTTGGGCTCAGGGATGGAGATCAGCATCAAGGATTTGGTAGAACTGATCGTTAAATTGACTGGGTTTGAGGGCAAGGTGATTTGGGATAAATCCAAACCTGATGGGCAGCCGCGCCGGGCTTTAGATGTTACCCGCGCCAAAGATTATTTCGGTTTCCAGGCTAAAACACCTTTCGAAGAAGGCCTGCGCAATACGATTAATTATTTTATCGAACACCAGGACCAGATTGATTAGCGGCTGGACTGAGATTGAATAGAGGAATGTGATTTTCTTATGAGAGATATAACCTCTTCCAAAATCATTGATCACCCAAATGAAGAAACCCTGGTGTTAAAACCCACCAAGGGCTGGATTTCACTGAATCTGAAAGATCTATGGCGTTACCGTGAGCTGATTTATTTTCTCACCTGGCGGGATATCTTGGTACGCTATAAGCAGACCCTGCTTGGTGCTACCTGGGCAATTATTCAGCCACTAATGCAGATGTTCGTTTTCAATTTTTTGTTTGGCAATATGGCCAATATTTCTACTGGGGATATCCCGCGCCCGATCTTTACTTTCTCTGCTCTCCTTCCCTGGAACCTATTTGCAAAAGCCCTCAGCGATACGAGCAAATCCCTAGTTTCCAACCGTAATATAATTACAAAGGTGTATTTTCCCCGCCTGGTAGTTCCAATTTCGTCTGTCCTCAGTGGAGTAGTTGACTTTTTAATCGCCTTTTTGATCTTGATCGGTATGATGATCTATTATCAGGTGGCAGTTCCTGTCACTATTTGGATGGTGCCGGTCTTTATCTTGCTGAGTCTGGTAGTAGCTTTGGGAGTCGGGTTGTGGTTTTCTGCTTGGAATCTGCACTACCGGGACGTGCGCTACTTCATCCCCTTTCTTTCTCAATTCTGGATGCTGGCCTCTCCGATTGCTTACCCGCTGAGCCGGATTCCAGAGAAATTCCAAACCCTTTACATGTTAAATCCGATGGTCGGTGTGGTGGAAGGCTTTCGCTGGGTGCTGCTTGGGGGAGACCCTGTGCCGCAGATTGCCCTTGTTTTCTCTGGGGCGATTGGTCTGCTGGTATTGATCAGCGGGCTGTTCTATTTCCGCCGCATGGAACGAACCTTTGCGGATATGGTGTGAGGTGCTTCTGTGAGCGATATTGTTGTCAAAGTTGAAAACCTGGGCAAGCAGTATAAGATCAGCGCCACCATTGACCGTTCCCCGACCCTACGGGATGCGATTGTAAAGGCGGCTCAGTGGCCTAAACGTATGCTGCGAGGAGAGTTGCGC
>JARROY010000118.1:0-6416 GCA_037383445.1 Anaerolineales bacterium
TCAATAGTTTAGGAGATAGGTCTAAACCACTCTGATACGTGGGGCAGACTTCCTGGCAGCGTCCGCATTCAGTACAAGTGTACCAATCTAACATCTGGCGCCAAGTAAATCTTTCAACCACGTTAACACCCACATCACCATTGAACTCTGGCGCCGGAGAAAGTTTGCCCCTTGGCTCTAGGTTTCTTGTCAATACTGCTGGGATTGAAGTAACCACATGGAAGTGCTTCCCGGTTGGCAGTTCTGTCAAAAACACCAAAACTACCAGCAGGTGAATCCAATAGCTGATTTCTTGGATGATGTTCTGTGTATTTGGATCTAATCCACTGAAAAGGGCACCGACGAGAGAGGAAAGCGGCCTCCAGTTGGCAATCGGGTCAGTGCCCAGATTCCCCTTGATTCCATTCATGACCAAGAGGCTTAACATAATCGTCAAGATAAAAAACAGGACAATTACGGCCTGCCTCTTGTGGCTTTTTTGATATCGGTCTGGATTGATAACCAGCCTGACATACAAATCATAAATCACGGAAAGTGATACAAGCACAGCCAAAAAATCCTGGAACAAAGCCAGAACTCCCAAATGTTGGATCAGGGGGTCTAAAATGCTTGGAGATTTAAAAGCCAGCAATCCTTCAATAATCGCTTGTAAGATTGTTAGAGAAAGAATCACAAATCCCCAAAAAATCAGGGCATGGGCAATTCCAGGCGTAAGAAAACGGAACAATCGCACCTGGCCACCTACATACACAAATAACCCTCTAATTCTCTCTCCCCAATTTTTCAATGGTAGGGATGGGCGGCCGCGCCTGAGGTTTACCCATAACAAATCATAGATGCGTATGGAAAACAATCCGCCGGCAGCTAACACCACTATAAAGACGATCAAAGATTTAATCTCGTTATAAGACATTCTTCCGCCTTAATTTTGCGTGATATGGTCATTTAGGGCAGTCAATATATCTACGGCATCTTCTTCTACCCCATACTTGGCAAATTCAAAAATGGGTGCATTGGGATCCGTGTTGATGGCAATTATGATATCGCTCTCGGTGATCGCCTGAGTATGTTCCGGGGCTCCGCTGATTCCAAATGCGAGATATACTTTCGGAGACACTGATTTGCCAGATTTACCGACCAATCTTGAGGCAGGCAGCCATCCCTGATCGATGACGGGACGAGAACCACATACCGATCCTCCCAATGCTCCCGCCAATTCCTGAGCCAATTCAAGATCATTTGGATTTTGCAGTCCACGTCCTACAGCCACCAACACCTCTTCCTTGCTGATGTCCACATCTCCGGCATCAAGCTCAACATATTCAATCAGCTTCATTCGATTATTGAGAATCTCTGCCACTTCTACAGTCTCGATATCTGGGGAGACATCACCTTTTCCTTGCTCAACCTTATAGCTGCCGGGAACCAAACTGATCATCACACTAGGTTCTGGCAGTAAACCTTCTACTATGATCTTCCCGCCGCAAATCTGGCTGACAAACCGGATCGTTTCACCCTCTGTTTTAAATTTCTGACATTGGCTGATGATCGGGAAGCCAAACCTGGAAGCTAACCCACAAACGATATCCATCCCAACTGAAGTGTGGCCTCCAATAAAGGCTTTGGGTGGATGTGCCTCAATATATGGTGCCAAAACCTCCAGGTAGGCATCTGGAGAGAAGTCTTCCAGGTCAGGATGGTCAAAATAGATCACCTGATCAGCCTTTAAATCCCCGGCCATTTCCTTAATCTTGTTTCCTAACAACAGTGCAATGATTTCTTCTCCTGTTTGCTTCGCTAACATATTGCCAGCTGCCAACATCACATAGGAGATATCCTCAACAGCACCCTGTTGGTGTTCAATCAAAACATAAATTCCAGATGGCATCGCAACCTCCTCTTAGACCACACCTGCTTCTTTTAAAATCTTGATCATCTGATCCGAGATTTCATCCAGACTGCCACTCAAGATTTGCGCTCGCTCTTCTGCTTCTGGTTGGAACATCCTGGTGATGGCAGGGCTTAAGTTCGTATCAAGCTCTGTTGTTTGTATATCCTCAATCTCTGCAGAATTCCTAGCCTGACGCACTCTGCTGTAAGCAATATATCTGGGTGGCGACTCGGCCGCCTGAATTCCAACCACAACGGGCAATTCTACCTTCATCTTAGCCACCAATCCCCCAGGAAACTCTTTATTCAGAATCAAGCTGCCATTCTCTAAGGACATCCCTGCAATATAGCCAATGTAATGCATTTTCAACCGTTCAGCCAAGATCGGGCCAAGCTGCCCATCCAGGTCATCCGTTGCTTGAACTCCAGTCAAAATCATATCGGGGTTGATATCCACCATGATGGGTTGACAGACGGCTGCCAGAGTATGGTTATTAAAGCTTTCTCCCAATCCTATGATCCGGATCAACCGATCCGCACCAGCAGCTGCCGCGGTAAAAAGCACATCATCTGCCCCCTCCAAATCTGGAGCCATTACAATCACCTCTGCACCAAATTTTTCTTTTAACAAGATTGCCTGCTCAATTGCATGGTGATCCAATTCGTTGATTACCAATCGCATCCATGTCATATCCAGTGCTGTTCCGCTTGGGTCAATGCTGAGTTCTTCTACCAGGTCAGGAATTAATTTTACCGGAACTACTATTTTCATTTTCTACCTCCTAATCCAATTGACCACTGTCGATATTAATCGGGTAATTGAACCTCATTTGAACAAAATCAAAGTCCCATCGAGTCCGCTAACAATTCAGCAATATCCATCACTTCCAGGTTCCCCGCCCCGGGAACAACTTTTTTCGCATCTTCAAAACGAGGCTTCTCATAGGGACAGGCAACCGCTAATATACGTCTGGAAGGTATATTTGCAGTTTTTCCATTGCCATTCTTTTTGGACACTTTTCGGGTTGGGCTTAAAACGGTTAGGATATCTTCGATCGGTTTTGCAGGCACCACCTCTTGGATACGCCATTCGGAAGAGCGCGTTTCTGCTATCTCCCAGGTATAGCCATCCAGCCACATTCCACCCCCACCGCCCCCACAGCACAGGCTGTTTGAACGGTTGTGCGACATTTCAACCAGTTCTACCCCCGGGATGGCTCTCAGCAACTGGCGCGGGGGCTCGTAAATCTGATTAACCCGACCAAGATAACAAGGATCATGAAAAGCCACCGCCGCATCAATTTCCTTTTTTAGCATCAGTGTGATTTCGGCGAGGTGGTCAGCCAGGAATTGAGTATAGTGTCTGACCGGGAAATTGATCCCCAGTTTAGGATATTCGTTTTTAAATGCGTTAAACGCATGCGGGTCCGTGGTCACAATCTCATTGAATTGAAATTTCGAAAAAATCTGAGCATTTTTGTCTGCCAGCATTTCGAACAGACCTTTTTCCCCTGCCAAGCGCTGCGAATCCCCATCGCTATTTTCCAACGATCCCAATATACCGAAATCTACCCCTAACACTCTGAGGATCTTGGCAAAGGCGATCGTGGCGAGGATGGCTGCCGGGTGATAGGAAGCATAATCGCCAACGTACCAGAGCACATCCACAGATTGATGGTCACGCCCCAGAAGCGGAACAGCTGGAGAAAGCGCCTTTATCCACTCGCCTCGCTTGCGCGGTGATTCTCCCATTGGGTTACCATAGCGCTGCGTGTTTTCCAGTGCATCTTGCAGTTCCTGCGGAATGTTACCTGCCAGCAGCATTTCCTCCTTCAATCGAGCCATCAAGACATCTGTAAGAGGGATTTCCTGCGGACAGGCATTGGCACAGGCAAAACAGGAGATGCACATCCAAACGCTCTCCGATTTCAATACTTCCTCAAATTCATTCATGCGCAGGGCATGGATAATTTTTCGTGGTGTGAACTCCATCCAAGGTCCATAAGGACACACCCCCGCACAGGTGCCGCATTGAATACACGTTCTCATTCTCGACCCATTAGGATATGCAAAAATACTGTTCATAAACGCCTGATTGACAGATTCAGATACCTGAACATTTCCATAGTCCATTGACAACCTCCTTTATCACTTTTTTCAACAATCTAATTGGGAGTTGTGGTTATTGCTGTTATTGAGTTGAAACTCTCAGCTGCTCAATTGCTTTTTGGTTTTTTGTGCCTTTCACTCGCCGATATTATTTTTCCGGTTCTAACACCATGCTGAGAACCTGGATGATTTTATTTTCCAGGCGGTCACTGATCTCTTCTGCGATTTTTTTCATGAAAGGATACCCATATTCTGGGTTATCATCGAATAATTGTTTTAGCGCTTTCCCATCGATGACCAACAACTTGCTATCTGTCTCGGCCTTTGCACCCAATTTATAGTGATGCGGCGGCACCAAGGAAGACCATCCAAGGATCTCACCTTTGGATAGCGCTCCCGTGGTCTTTAAATGCTGGCTATCTCCCTTATAGTGGAGAAACAGCGTGAGGGCAATTTTCCCGTCTAAGATCAGGTAAAACTTCTTGGCGTCTTCGTTTTCATGAAACAGCCATTCCCCCTCTTCCACCGTGATCTCACTGCTGATCATCGCGATCTCATCTAGCATGTATATACTCTGCCCGGCAAATAGTGGGAAACGGCGAAGAATTTCTGTAGATATCATCATTTCCTCCTTTTTTCCTTAACAGTAGTATGGCAATAAAAAAGCCAGATACTACCCGTGTAGTGTCTGGCGCCGTCCACATCTAGAAAAATTCTACCTGAAGTGCATAAATGTGGTATAATATACTAAAATATTCAATTAATCTATTTACTATTTGAATTATACAGCATTTCCATCTTTAATGCAAGAGTTATTGTGAAATTTGTTTCAAAAAAACAGTTTACCGGATATAATATATAGTGAAATATTTCACTAAGAAATTCGGCCTTCTGGAACATTTTGTTGGAATTACCAATGAAAAAACTAGCCAAAGAACGAGCAGAAATTTACCAGGTCTTTAGTAACGAAAACCGAGTGCTCATCTTTTGGTACCTTGCCAAGAATCACGAGATGTCAGTCAATGAACTTGCCGAAGCAATTGATTCCACCGTGCAAAACACCTCTCAGCATCTGCGCTTAATGAAAGCCAAGGACATCCTAGAGTCAACCCGGGATGGGCAGAACATCCTCTACCGGATTGCCGATACCAAAGCAGGACATTATAGTTTATATATCCACCGCAAGAACTTTGAAGAGATCCAAAGCGCTCACCTGGTGAACGAGACCTTTGATTTTGATATCAAACTTCCAGATGATTTTTTCGACCGTTAGTGAAACCAGAATAGAGCTTCAGTTAAATCAAATATACCCTTCCATTTTCAATATCCCCCTGAAGGCCTGATCAGCATCTGTTACAGCTTTTCTTTTCCATTTTACCGAGGATGGCGAGAATGACTCCAGGAACTCTTTGCGCACTTTACTTTTAATCCCCTTAGTTCGGGCGCCATACCAATACACCTGGTTTTCCTGCACCATCGCTCTCATAGAACGAAACCTTTGCCAATGAGAAAGGCCAAAGGTGCCAAATTCAAAAGAGGTCGCGTATAGGGCAACCTCTGGAAATTCCTTCTCCCGCAGCATATACACATAATCGATCATATCTCCCCGAACTTCATAAAACTCCTCCGGGTTCATGGCTGCCACGCGGGGGTAGTCTGCCTGGGATTTAAATTCGGCAGAGCTTTTGGATTCCAACACCGAATTGACCAGAGTCATCTGGTAACGAGGACCATACCCGGTATGCATATCTAGCTGTAAAAGCCGGCTGCATGTTTCGAATGCCTGCCGGTAAATCATTTTGACTATTTCCACTTCTTCCTGAACTTCCATTCCACCGTAATGGATTCCCAACGGGTGAGAATACTGTCCTAAGATCTTGGCATTCCAAAGCCCCGTTTTGCCGATTCCTGTCAGGCAATCCAGATACTTTAAAAAGAAAACCAGATTTTCCCACCGCATATTCTTGAGGATTCGTTGGGGACCTAAAAAATTTTTCACAGCATCATACCCAGGGTTGAAATTCCCGTCGATCTGGTTGATATCCCAGACAAAATTGCGGTTCAGATCGACATTGTTCGGGTTGGTTCGACGTCGATATTTCATCCCCCACGGATCAATCATATGCACAAGGGTGATGCCCGTGGTATCTGGGTTTAATTTGGGGACGTAGTTTTGAATAAAATACTCCAGCATGGCAGAGCCCACATAGCCTTCAATGCCGTGTTCACCAGTCGTAAACAAAAGCATTTTTTCATTCGCTTGCCTGCCAGCCGATTGGATCCAATCAATCGAGATTCCCGGATAAACGCTCAACGGGTGCGTGAGCAGTTCAGCATCCGGCCATATTTCTTACAGTTCTGAAAAATGTTCCTTAAACCGCGTCCGTGAGACTTCATAAGTTTTGGGAAAAAGCTGG
>JARROY010000119.1:0-6394 GCA_037383445.1 Anaerolineales bacterium
TTTACCGGCACGTCTGACCGGAGGAGATGCTTGCTCAGCCGGCGGCCATGCATCCCGGCCCCCCAGATAAACACGGCATCCCGGTCTGCCAGCGGGCCCTCAGCGAGGTAATGGGCTTTGGCGCGGAAAAAATTCTCCAGCGAATAACGGCTGTCTGTCCGGGTCAGGCGTTCGGGATGCTCGCGCCATTCGAGCAAAGTTTCAGGCAGCTTGGCAAACCGATGACCCGCTGCCGCCATGCGCAGCCAAAGGTCATAATCTTCCGCCCAGCCATGTTCCTGATACCCTCCCAGATCAACGACCATTTTTTTACGGAATGCGACCGTAGGATGGCACAAAGGGCTCTCGACATACATTTCTCGGCAGATATCCTCATGGGAGGTCAGGGAATTGAGCCAGTTAATATAATGCTGAAACCCCTGGCGCAGCTTACCAGGCGGGAACCCAGCCACAAGAGAGGACACCAGAGTGACCTCGGGGTGTGCTTCCAGATAGGCAACCTGCTTCTCAAGCCGGGTCGGGTGCATTTTGTCATCCGCATCCATGCGGGCAATCAGATCTGCCCGAGCTTCTGTGAGCCCGGTATTAAGCGCGGGTATAATTCCCGCATGAGGCAGCCTGACAAGGCGGAAGCGTGCGTCTTTTGCCTCCCAACGAGCTAAAATGGCAGCGGTCTCATCGGTCGAACCATCATCTACAGCAACGACCTCATAATCCTCGAGGCTTTGAGCTGCAATAGACTCTAATGTTTCTTCCAGAGTATGCTCCCGGTTATAACAAGGCATCAGGACGGAAATTTTGGGCATGGCTCTATTGTACAGGAGAATGTTCAGGCATGGGGCTGGTTAGGGATGCAGATGAATGGAAGTGTCATATTAGATGGATACCTTTCATAAAGAATTGATGATCCTTTCCAGATGGTCGAGTGCGACGGGCGACAACCCGGCGTGTATCGAGACCAACTAAACCATATGAGGGTATGATCTCGATACGGCGGAAACCCACAGCAACCTTGATCATCCATTATATGGTTCATCAAACCCAACACTTCTGACACTCCTAAATAAATTCCCTATTAAAATGGTAGGCAAAAAGTTGTTACAATAGGTCTTTAAGGTTGTCTTGGGACAATTTGAATTACCACGCATGACAAGAAAGGAATACTATGGATGCAATTTTAGAAAATCTGTTGAATGTTTTGCAAACCTGGTGGGATAGTTTCTTAACGAACCTGCCCAGTCTGATCGCCGGACTCATCATCTTTTTAGTCAGTCTTTATCTGGCTCACATCCTGACCCGAACAGTTCGCAGGATGATGAGCAAACGAAAGAAAGACCAAGAACTCTCTATTCTAATCTCCCGCCTGGTGCGCTGGACAGTGATCGGTTTAGGCATCGTGCTGGCGTTGGAACAAGCCGGGCAAGATGTCACCGCGCTGCTGACAGGGCTGGGAATCCTGGGCTTTACGGTTGGGTTTGCCCTGCAGGATATCAGCGCTAATTTGGTCTCCGGGATACTGCTGCTGTTCGAACAACCTTTTGACATTGAGGATGCGATCGATGTTGCGGGCTATTCCGGGACGGTTAAACAGATCAATTTAAGAGCCACCGAACTGCTGACCTGGGACGGGTTGAAAGTCTTAATCCCCAACCGGGATGTGTTTACCAATACGATCACCAATTTCAGCCAGATCACGCAAAGACGGATTGGACTGAGTGTGGGGGTTGGGTACGAAAGCGATTTAACCGAGGTAGAAAAGATCGCCCTCGAAGCCGTCCGTGCACTACCGGAAACGAAGGAAGATCCAGCGCCGTTCTTCATGGTGGACAGTTTTGGGGATTCTGCGATTAACACCTCGATCTATTTCTGGTACGACACCAACAAGGAAGGCTTATCTGATATGACCAATACCGGGGCAGTTGCCATCAAAAAAGCCTTCGACCAAGCTGGGATTTCTATTCCCTATCCCATCCGGGTCGTGCAGCTCAACCAGCCGGATTAATCGCCTCAGAGACTCATTTACTTAAATGAAAAAGGCTGACGTACAAATGTCAGCCTTTTTATCCTTTTATGAGGGCTTTTTGGGGTTAATCTGCCACCAGCAGGCGTTTCGCGTATCTGCCATGAAGGTTGCCCACCCATTTAGCCAAGTGCATTGAGGTTGTTACCAATAGTACACCAAAGAGAATTGAGACCGGCATCGACCAACCTGGGAGGCTGCGCGATACACCAGCAATTGTGATCACTGGAATATTGGCAATTTCCTGGATAAATGGGACGGCGATAAACGCCAATCCAGTTGCAACCACCGTCACTGCCACCGTAAAATACAGGATACCGAAGGGCAGCTGCAACACCATGTACAACAAACTAAACCACGTTCTTTTGTCTGTCAGATACAGCTTCAAACGGTCTAGCCATTTGTCTTCTTTGGGGAAATAAATGGGGCGGCGGGGCATCCGCACCCCTAACAGACCTTCCACCAAACGCCCTTCCAGCAGTCCCAATCCCTGCACCGAGAGTAAAAACAGTACCGCCAGCGGGACACCAAACAGGAACAGCGAGAACGACAGGGCCAGCGCAGTTCCAGTCGTCACCCAGGTAAAGTACAAAATTCCGGTGGCCATTGCAATCACCATGTACAAAAAACTGCCCCAGGCTGCCGGATCACCATAAATGCCAAAGAAACGGTCGAGGATTCCCCTTCCATTAGCCCTTCCAGCCGAGGCGATATAAGGGGTCAGATAAATTTCGGCTTGCTTGTAGGCATCTGCAACTTCTTCCGGGGAACCATATTCGGCGATAATACTTTGCAGCACTTCCTCTTCTAAACGCCCTGGATCATCCTCCATGCGGTTGTCCAATGCAGTTACGAGGTGCTCTTGCGCGTCTGCCAGTGCATCCTGAATGGTGGCTTTATCGCAGCCGGCCATCTGCACCTTCAATTGATTTAGATATTGTTCGATTTGCTTATTCATCGCTTAAATTTCCTTCCAAAATATGATCGACAAATGTTTTTATTTCTTGCCAGAGCTCCATCCAGAGTTCGAGAGACTGCTTACCTTGATTGGTAATTGAATAGTATCGGCGCGGTGGTCCGGAAACCGAAGGTTCAACTTCACTGCTCAGCAAACCGTACTTTTCCAAAGAACGCAATACCGGGTAGAGTGCTCCTTGCTTCATCAGGGGAGCTTCATCATCTTTTAAACCCAGGACCTTTGAGATCTGATAGCCATACATCGGTTTGTCTTCATGATCCATAACGCTCAACAGGATCAGCGAAGCGATGCCAGATGTTATCTCTTTTTGAAATTTTCTGGTGGCGGTTTGAGAATCATCCATGACCGTCTCGTATCCTTTCATAATAATTAGTTATGTGTACTTCATCTTATTATTTAGTTTTCAGTATTATTAACTTAATAATACTGAAATAAGATCAGCATGTCAAGATGTTTAAAATTAAAACCGGATGAGAAACCTCACCCGGTTGGAGAAAAGATGCATTCCTTATTGCTTAGTCTGAATCGCGGTTCAACTGCTTCCCAGACCATTCCTCAATCGAGATCTGATAAACTGCCGTGCGCTTCAACTCATCCTCCTGTGGGAGCGGATAATCTTCCCCTGGTTTGTACTCAGGAAATTATTTCTGCATCAGACCTAATAATACAGTTGTGATCTTTTCGGTATCCTGCAGTTTGGACGCATTGCCAAAAACGGTCACAGATTGATATTCCACCCCAAAATCGGAAATGCGGTCGCCGGGAAACAAGTCACCCATCTCGCTGACATTGAAGCATACCTTGGGATTGAGTGCTATATTCGCCCGAGTACGGCCCACATGGGCGCCATGAAAGTAAACGGCGTGATCTTCCTCAATGTAAAGATAATTGACCGGGGTGGCAAAAGGTTGGTCTTGGTGATTGGTGGCCAAAACGCCGTACCTGCCCCGCATCAGCAGCTGTTTGATCATGGCAGGGTCTGAAATGGCACGCTCGCCACGGCGGATGGCAGACCTGGATTTATTTGCATGTTTTTTTACATTATTTTTCATAATTACAACTATTATTACCAAAATTATATTATTCGTGACCCAAACGTCCACGAGTGACCAGCCACACCAGTAAGGCACCTGCTCCCAGTGCAGGCAGCAGCAACAGCCCCGCCTCAGGACCAAACTCCCCACCCGTAAATAGAAGCGGACCGTCTACCACTGCCTTGATCAACCCCGAGGATTCCAACCCGCTGACCGGGAATCCAAATACCGGCCCTAAAAACAGGTTCCACCCGATATGAAGGCCGATCGGAAGCCACAGCTTGCGGGTGGCTAAATACGCATAAGCTAAAAACATGCCGGACAGGGTAATGCCAACCGCAGAGAACCAGTTGGCGTTTGGGTTTAAAAAATGGAGTGTCCCAAAAACCATCGAGGACAGCAATACGGCCCAAAAGGTATTCAGCCCTTCCTCCAAATTTTGCAACTGGTAACCGCGGCTGAGCAATTCCTCGTAGAACCCGACCGCGATGAAGATAACCAGCCACAGCAAAATACCCTGCAAAACGGTCAAAGATGACTGCTGCTGCCAGGCAAATCCCTCGACCTTGAGCCAACCAAAGGCTAATTCCAGAAAAAATACCAGGCTGGTTTGGAGCACAGCAATCCCAATCCCAATCAACACATCTCGGCCTGCCTGACGGTTCAGGTGGAGACCTAAACTGCGAAACGAACGCCGGTCAAAAATCCTGCGGGAGATAAAAACCGAAACAACAATTGGCATCCCGTTTCCAATGATCAACTCAAAGCCAATGCCTGCGGGCCAGAAAACAAGCAGGATCGCTGCTGGAAGGGAAACAAACAACAGCAAGAGCAATTGAGCCAGCAGCCGCCATCCCGCCCGCAGACGTGGTTCGTCTGGACTCAGCAAAACTTTCTTAAATAAACTCATTCTTCTTTTTGGTCTCCCTCGTCTTGTTTGTCCTCATCCGGCTGATTTCCCATAAATCTCCTGACGGTGCGAAAGCGCTGACTCGGTTCTGGCGGCGTGCGTCCTTTCCAGACCAGGGACACCCCAATTGAACAAAAGATGATCCCAAAGAGCAGGTACCATGCGTTGACATTTTCAATATAATCAGAAGCAAAAAACAGCACCAGCATGAAGAAACCAAGGATCAGAAAGAAAGTGCCAAACCGTTTTTTTAGATTCATAAAATAATAGGCCTGCGCTCATCTGGCGCAGGCCCGTTCACCTCCAAAATAAAATCTCCCGCGAACAAATCAGCGAATAACTACATTGATTTGTTCATGCATGTATTCAGGTAGATAGTAGTGACCGCCTGCGTTTTTTCCGGTAGAGCCGGATCCTTTCCATCCGCCAAACGGCTGGAATCCAGGCCAGGCTCCTGTGGTTGCGCCTTGCGGGCGATTGGCATACACCACACCCGCTTCTATATTTTCAAAGTACCAGGCAGCCTCTTCCTCGGTGCCGTAGAAGCCTGCCGTCAAGCCATAATCGACATCGTTGGCAATCCGCATGGCTTCATCCAGGCTGTTGACTTTGTGCACCATGGTGATCGGCAAGAACATCTCTTGCTTCCACAAACGATGGGTGATCGGCACATCAAGGACGATTGTCGGCTCACAGTAGTAACCACGACCGTAGCTGCCCTCGGTAAGCACTTTACCACCAGTCAGAATTGCACCGGACTGGGAAAGTTCTTCCGTAAAAGTCTTGTAATCATTATAAGCGCTTTGGTTGACTACCGGGCCGAGAAATGTTTCCTTTTTTGTCGGATCGCCAATCACGGCGTTTTCAGTCAAGGTCTTCAGGCGCTGCATGAGGTCATCGTAAACCGGCGCTTCGACCAAGATTCGTGACGCCGCCGAACACTTCTGTCCCTGGAGGCCGAAGGACGAGCGGAAAATGCCCTGAGCAGCCCGGTCCAAATCGGCGTTCCGGCTGACCACGGCCGGGTTTTTTCCACCCATTTCCAGGATGGTCGGGCGCGGATAGCGACCAGAGGCAAAGTCGCGATAGATCTTCATCCCGACATCAAACGAGCCAGTAAAAGTGAGTCCATCCACTTCAGCGCTGTCGACCAAGGCTTGGCCTAATGTGCGGCCAGGACCCGTGACGTAATTGACCACACCGGCAGGGAATCCTGCTTCATCAAAACATTCCGCTATTAACCGGGATGTCCAGGGAGTATCAGTCGCCGGTTTGATTACCACGGTATTGCCAGTGACCAACGCCGCTCCCACCGGGCCGGCAGTCAGGGCGGCCGGGAAATTAACCGGGCTGATCACCAACCAGACTCCATATGGCTTGAGAATAGAGTAATTTTCTGCGGTGTATCCTTCCAGGGGATCTTCTCCCATCTTGACAATAAACCCCTGGTT
>JARROY010000120.1:0-8141 GCA_037383445.1 Anaerolineales bacterium
ACGCTTCATCGGTTTTGAGCTCCTGCTTTTCGCGTTCCAGGTCAGCTTTTTCGGTCTCGGCCTGAGAGCTAACCGAGACATACTCCCCGGCAGCCATCGACATCGCTCCAGCTACCAGCCCAGCCATGCCTGCGATCAGAACCTCAGGGCGGGCAGTGTTGGCGGCAGCCACACCGACCACCAGGCTGGCAGTCGAGACAATCCCATCATTTGCACCCAGTACAGCTGCACGCAGCCAACCAATCCGTTCGGCAAAATGCCGCTCCAAATGTCTGCTCATTTTTCCTCCTCATCACCCAAAGTCGTTGAACTCAGATCGAGTCATTGGTCAAACATCCAAATTATAATCCGGAACAGCCTCAATTATTTCTGGTTTCGTTCCAAGTATTAAACTCGAAACAAAATTTTTTAGCTCGGTTTTCGGTGAGATATATCCGGGTTTTAAGAAATCCATCGGTTACAATTAGGAGCATAAGGTTTCTATAGAGGCGATGAACGCCCAGGAAGATAAACCCCTGCAGAAAGAAGCGCGGGAATTTACTGTATTCATCCCTCTATACTTGAAAACCAGCCAGATTGGGTCCTAACCGATTGACCCCAACTGAAATCCACAAAGGAGACCTAACACTATAAAGATGAATACCCAACCGACCGACAAGCATCGATCATTGGTTTTGTATTTTGTCCTGGCCTTTGCAATTACCTGGCTGCTAGATGTCCCCAGACTTTTATCCGATAACAACCTGGCAGAAGTGCCGGGGTTTCTACTCTTCCTGCAAAATAATTTCGCTCTCTTCGGACCATTCCTGGCCGCGTTTATTCTCACGTACCAAACAGGTAAATGGGAAGGGGTGAAAACGTTTTGGAAGCGCGGTTGGAAGATTAAGACCGATAAAAAGTGGATCCTGTATATTTTTCTTATCCACAGCGGGATAAATGCCCTGACAATCCTGATCATGCAGTTAATCGGGCATCCGGTTCAGTGGGAGTATTCGCAAATCCCACTGCCGCTTGTCGTGCCGATTTTTCTGGCAATTTATCTGCTGAATGCTCTACCAGAGGAATACGGCTGGCGCGGTTATGCCTTAGACCGACTTCAAACTCGATGGAATGCACTGACTGCCAGCCTGATACTGGGTTTGATTCACGGCGTGTGGCACCTGCCGCTGCACTTCATGATAGGTACCACCCAGGAAGTGATCCCAATCTACGAATTTATCCTGATCACCGTGGTTGGAGCAGTGATCTACACCTGGATTTACAACAGCACCAATGGCAACCTTTTCCTGATGATTTTCTTCCATGCCTTAGGAAATACTTTCGGAGGTTTGGTTCCCTATTGGGTCAGCAGCGAAGGGCGCTGGGTCGGGTTTGGGGTTCAACTGGTCTTCGCTATAATCATTGTGCTGGTATTTGGGGCAAAAAATTTGTCTAAGCAAGAGCGCACATTATCAAGTTAAAGATGAATTCCCCAGGCTCGTATATCTATTAGAAAAGAATCTTTTCGAAAATAATATGTTTGAGGAAGCTATTCAACCCCTTCTTCAGATTGCCAGTCAAGTGACAAACAATTCACCGAATCCAAATCTCATTTCGCTTTCTTTAGTTCTTTGAGCACCCGGTCTGCTGCCAGCTTGCCAGTTAAGATCGAGATCGGCAGTCCAGATGGGCTGTATGTCCACTGACCAGCCTGGACAACACCGGGGATTGGAGTCCGGGTTGAGCTAAATATTTTTGGCAATTTACTTTCTGCTGGTATAGGACGATTGGTGAAAGACCACCCGGTGATCGCGCCGTCCGTGTTGCCGGTGATATTCGCCATGGTCAATGGCGTGGAGGAGAACCTGTGAATGACCGCCTCCTTAATCCCAGGATAAACAGACTCATTCAAGGTATCCAGCATACATTTTTCACAAAAGGCCTTGAACTCTTCGTACCACCCCATTTCCTCGACATAGTTGGTGAGAGCATAGTCAAACAGCACACTCACAATCAGGCCGGTTTTTCCCTCGGGTGCTAAACTGCTGTCGCGCATCACCGGGCAGGAGATCTCATAGGTAGTCAGGGCAAAGAACTTTTTCAACCAATTTTCTATCGTTATCCGATCCCTATTCACCGGAGGTGGCCCGACCGCGGACTGCCCTTGCCTGCTTGGAGTATAGAAGAAATGTTCACTAGCACGGCTGGAAAAATAGCTCTTGTCCAAGTCAAGTGCCAAGAAGAGTGTCAGAACCGAATCGTTACCGACTTTATCCTTAATCAGGGTTTGATGATCCAGGATGGCCTGCTTAACCCGGCTATCCTGGATTTTTTCTAGATTAATTAACCGGTAGAGCGTTTTATTGTCCGCTGCCCACACCAACCTGCGATACTCAAGCGACCGACCTTTGGCATCAACTACAATCTGTTTTTCAGGGTCCACGGCCGCGATCTCAGCATTTGTGCTGATGGTTCCCTGATGCCGGTCGATAAAGTTCACCATTTCCTTGATCAAACGACCCGTACCACCCAACGGATAATGATAATCGAGATACAACTTCAGATAACTAAGGGCAAAAAAGGCTGGTGTTTCCTGAAAGAAATGCTGGGCAATGATATCCAATAAGCTTTGGTTTTGTGTGAACTGCCTTAGAAAATCCACCACCGGGTCGTTTAAAGCAGAGATTTTTCGAACCGTGAGAGCATATTTAAATACCCAGGGGACGATGACCTTAAGCATATATTCCCGGTCTTGCTTCATATCCAGGAATGCCGGGTTGTCGATCCCATACTGCACATCCATATAGTGCATAATTTGCTTGATTTGGGTGGTAATCTCACTAATCTCATGTTTGCTTTCTGGATAGAGCTTCGTGAGCAAATCCTGGTAGGTGTAAAGGTCATCTTCCGAGTCGAGGCGGATGATCTGATCCTCAATCCCAACGGAAACCTTGTTCCTGACAAACTCAATATCCAACCCCAGCTGTTTAACCATCGGGAACAGCACACCCGAGTTTTCCATGGCACGGATACCGCCATCGTATACAAAACCCTGGCGTTCAAAGGTATTGACCAACCCTCCGCAGGTATTTTCTTTTTCGCAAACAATCGTTGAGACCCCAGCTTTTGAAAGAAAAGCCGCTGTAGTCAATCCAGCAATCCCACCCCCCACAACAACCACATCATAGTTCATTTTCCACTCCTCAGGATAATGCTTATGAAGATTAAAGATGAAACAGCCAGTTCTTTCAAAATTCTACCATCCAGCGATCTGAATCTAAAACCTTTAACGAGGATAAAAGTTCATTCATGTCTTTTCAGAAATCCCGGTCAAAGCCTCGCTGATCTGCCAAACTTTCTTTCCAACCTCACGGTCCAGGGCATGGGGGGCGGGCTTCTCGTCGATGGTCAGGTTGAAATATCTACCGCTGATCGACGCCATTTCTGGGGCAGCAACCAAATAATAAATCGCTTCGCCAGAAACCCTCGCACCCTTCAAAAACCACCAGATAAAATAGCGTTTATGCAACCGATACAGCAGACCATTATTCATCCCAATATTCGACTTGACGGCTCCAGGGTGCATAGCATTGATCGTCACCCCGCTGCCTTGCAGCTGATCTGTCAACTCCCAGACGGTGAGCAGCTGAGCCGTCTTAGATGCGCCATAACCCTGCAGACCTTTATAGCGCCGGCGTGACCAATCGAGGTCATCGAGATCTAAGCCACCAAAGCGGTGACCTTGAGAATTAATCTGGAGAATACGCGCCGGTGCGCTTTGTTTTATCCGATCGAGGAGCAGTCGGGTGAACAGGAATGAAGCCAGGTGATTGACATAAAACACCATTTCAATCCCTTCTTTGGTCAGCTGCCGATGCGTGTTATGCAAGCCGGCATTATTTATCAGCACATCAATACGTGGATGTTTTTCTAGGATCAGGGCTGCAGCCCGCCGAACGTCGTCGAAGCTTGAAAAATCAGCTTGGATTAACTCAACCTCGGCTCGATATTCCTTTATCAGTTCTTTCTGAACCCTGGATGCTTTTTCACGATTTCGGCAGACCATTACAATCTGTGCCCCACCTTTTGCCAGCCGCTTGACTGCATGGTAGCCTACGCCCGAAGTTGCCCCGGTGATGATGCATAGTTTTCCGTCCATACGGACATCGGTGGTTTTTTGCTCTTTGCGGGCATTGGCAATGAATTGCAGTTCATCTGGTAATTTCATCTCAACTGCCTACCTAACCGAAATAGCGATGCATGAACCAACGATAAAACCGGCGAAACCAAGGAATACCATCAAATATATCGCCCCAGAGATCAAAATAGTCGCGCTGATGAATGATGCGGTTATCATCGCCGATGGTGAGCTTAGAACAACCGTAAATGGGTGAACTAGGCCAGTTTCTAAACATCATCTGCATCTTCCACTGGAAGAAGATTTCTTGCCCTTCCTTTACCACCGAGGAGATATCCATATTAAGCTGCTCGCAGCGATTGGTCAGCCGTTGGCACAGGGCTTTGAAGTCATCTATCCCCTCAATCCTTTGGATGCTGTCCTCGAAAACGATCTCTTCGTGGTAATAGGGAAAAATATGAGACCAGTCCGGCTTGCCTTGTGTATTATAGGTGAGGGACCAAAGCTCACGGAATAATTCTACAGTAAGGGGTTCCAGGCTGGGCTGATGATTTAATTCAGTCGGGGTATCCATAATTTTATACTCAATTTAAATTTTCTCAGGGGAACTTATACCTTTTGATAATGGTACAGTATTTATAACACATTTGGAATTTTATTGTCGCGCCAATAAAAAATGAGTCAGCTTTATTGTGACCAAGTTAAGGGATATACTAAGTATACATATTTATTGGCCTGAGTCAGGAGGAGATGATGTCTATAGAGGCAATGATCACCCAGGAAGAAAAAAACCTGCAGAAAGAAGTGCGCGAGTTTGCTGCATCCATCCCGCGGCAACTGCTACTGGACATGGATGCCGAAAAAGTCTCCTACCCACGGGAGTATCTTGAGGAGGCCGGTAGGAGAAATTTACTCGGTCTGCGCTTTGGGAGGGAATGGGGTGGGCGAGGACTTCCCTGGAGCGCTGAGATGGTCGCCTTAGAGGAAATTGGAGTGCTCGGGACAGCGCTGTCCTGCTTGTATTCGCTGGTATCCATCGTTGGGGAAGCGATCCACATTTTTGGGACCACGGAGCAAAAAGAAAAATATCTCAAGCCGATGATCGGCGGGAAACTGGCGGTTGCCGAGGGCTTGACCGAACCCAGAGGCGGTTCCGACTTCTTCGGGGCCACTACTACGGCCAAAAGAGAGGGTGATGTTTTCTATCTCAGCGGTCAAAAGCGTTTCATTGTTGGCGCAGAAGGGGCAGACCTCTTCATGGTTTACGCCAAGGTGGAGGGGATTGATACTCCCAAAAAGGCGATGACTGCTTTCCTAGTGGAGCGTGGAGAAGGAGTCAAAGTTCATCATGTCTACGGTCTGATGGGTGCTCGCGGCGGCGGCACAGGCAGGCTGGTGTTCAATAAAGCCGCGGTTCCGGTTGAGAATGTGTTGGGAGGAGAAGCGGGCATCGGTCAGGGGACAGCCGTCTTTCACCAGATGATGATTCCTGAACGGATGACCTCTGCCGGGGGAGCGGTGGGGATGAGCAGGGCTGCCCTGGAAATTGCCGCCCGCTATGCTGACCGCCGCAAAGCCTTCGGTGAAAAGATCCGCCAATTTGAGGGAGTGAGTTTCAAGGTCGCCGAGAGTCTCACCCTATTGGATGCCGCACGCGCCCTCAACTTCGCCGTTGGAAAAGCGATCGAGGGCAACCAGTCCGATGGCAAGGTGCGGCGATTGGTCTCGGAGGCCAAGAAGTTCTCCACAGACACTGCCTGGACGATCGTCAATCATGCCATGCAGATCCTGGGTGGGATTGGGTATACCAATGTTTTTCCCGTCGAACGACTGCTGCGGGACGTGCGCCTGCTGACAATTTGGACGGGCACCAACGAGATCATGAACCTGATCATCCAGCATGAGTTCTACCGCGAATTTTTGGCCCATCCACCTTCCAGCCGGGATGTGGAGGCCGATGCCGAGGGAGCAAACCTGGAAGGTGAAAAGGTGTACGAGTAACCCATTCCCGACTGTGGTTTACCGAGCCTTCAATGATGGGTCGGACCGGCTAGCGAGTTCTAGCGTTCCATTGGGCAGAAAATTAGACTTCAAGAATTCAAAAGATTGCTGCCGGTCTTCCCCACCTGCTTTGCTTAGAATGATTTTTTCACAGTACACTGCGATATCCTCAAGAATACGCTCGTAGCGATAATATGCAAGAAGATCGCTATCGATATTTGCCTCCCCATACCCCTGGTAAAACAATTGTATCAGCAATGAGAAGGTTGCCGACATGGATATCGGCATGGCACAAGATAAACTCGGATGGATGGGGTTGAATGATGCGGGATAACTGTTCACTGCGCTCGATAAGGCTATAAATTTCGTCTCGTTTGGAGTTTAAATAGGCCGCCATTTGTGCAGCAATCGGCTCTGGATAATCTTCTTTTTGAATGCGAGCTAAAAACATCTTTACAGATTCGCGCCAGCGATCTGAAAATGATTCGCTGGGAACATCTCTTGTGAGTCTTTGAGGAATATCTGCGGAATGGAATTTCCTAAGTAGTCTGCCAAACTCAACCCAATCACGATCCGATAAGGGCTGTTCAAACCCGCTGTGACCCTCAATAAGGGGGCTGAGAATCATTTTGTAGGGGTGAAATTCTACCCAGAGCTGTCCGGTTCGGGTGGCGAGAGGCGGGATGACCTGCCTGATGCCAAGATCGCTGAGGAATTTGGGCACTGTCGTCAACGAGGTTGGAATTTCACCCAGTCGTAATTTTAAAAAATAACGTTTTCCATCATTCGCCACGGCGCGGTAAACAACTGTGTTAAAATCGGCACCTATAGGCAGAAAATCGATGTTCCTCACCATTAGGCCATACTGATGATCCAAACAGGCAATAATCTTTTCATCTTTGAGATCAGGTTTTTCAAGCATCGAAATTTTTGGCTCCGCAATCCGCTTAGGCACTGAAAATGTGAACCGGTCTTGAAATTGTACCAATCATTTAATCTCCTTATCCCTAAAAAAGATTAAAGATAGGAACGCAACACCTTATGGTTTCGTCACCCAGTAGTAACATTTGTGTTTAGTTAGATGTCTGCCAGGGCAAAGAGAGAATCGAATTTGGTTGGAGGTTAATGGCAGAATGGAAAATTTGAGAAAAATTAGCGCCCGAATAATTGCTGCGTTGTTTACCGCACAAAGCCTCACATCGGCAGGGACCGCCGCCATGGCAGCTGTATTGGCGATCGTGGCTGTAGAACTCAGCGGCAAGGCGTCTTGGGCAGGGGTTCCAAATTCACTTTTGCAGTTGGCGGCGGCTGGGTCAGCCTTCTGGTTTGGCTATTTGTGGGAACGGATTGGCCGCCGCTATGGGATCGCACTCGGGCTAGGTATGGGGGCAGTGGGTCTATATTTTATGTTCACAGCCGTACAAAGCGGAAATTTTTGGGTTTTGTTGGCTGGTGTTATCGGTGCTGGTTTTGCGCGTTCAGCTATGCAGCTGGCGCGTTTTACTGCTGCGGACATCAGCCCGCCAGATCAGCGAGGGCGAGCAATTAGCTATGTGGTTCTGGGCGGGACCGTCGGAGCGGTTGCCGGGCCTCTGATTGCAGATCCGGCCAATAATTTTGGAAAATCGCTAGGTTTCGCGGAATGGTCAGGCCCGATTGGGGCAGCCGCGCTTTTATTCGCCGTGGCGGCATTGGTGGTGTATTTAGGTTTGCAGCCCGAACCCTCACAAATCGCAAACCAGATGGATACCCTGTATCCCGAAAAGGAAGAAGCTGAACGCAATATACGAGGGCTGTTAGAAATCATGCGCCAACCTGCTGTCCTCACCGCCACAGTGACCATGGCCATCTCCCAGATGGTGATGATCATGGTCATGGGAATCACCTCCCTGCACATGAAAGTCCTCTCCCATGAACTGGGCGCTATTTCCAGAGTTTTTTCGGCTCACATGATCGGCATGTTTGCCTTTTCTATTTTTACCGGCCAGCTGGCCGACAGATGGGGACGCGTCCCAGTGATTTT